>JAJTIF010000254.1 GCA_021299675.1 Pseudomonadota bacterium
ATTGAGGGAACGGTTAGTTTTTTTTCTTTTTTTCTTATTCATATAGATCTCCTTGTTCCTAGTGGCGTCTAGGATCAAATCATAGAATTATTTACCATTGAGATCTTTTAGAGGAGATTGAGAAAAGTTGCTAAGAACTAAATATGCTTGTCCACGATAACTCAGGTAGGGTGATCTCCTTGGGAAAGGTCATCTGAAATTTCTTTTGTGGCGATGGGCCCTTGGAATTCGAGGCCTCGGGTTTTGATCATTAGCTGATTGTTATCACTTTTTCCCAAAAGTAAGTCTTTGATGACACCTGCTCTCTGCTTAAAACCTTTTGGTTTACCTCGTTGAGTAGAGCGTCGCCCTTCCTGAGCAAACTGGCTTCCTTAGAGTTAAAACTTTTTTTACTCTTTCGAATTTCGCACAAAAATGAAAATTTGTTACAGGTCTTTTTTGTGTTTTATTTCCCACAGCACTAACAAGCTCGGCCGAAGATAAAAAGTTCGATGTTTGTTAGATTAGTTGCATGAAGGAAATTGATGAAACTCGCAAGAGTGATTCAAGCATCTTCTCAAGCAAGCCACGGAAGTGGCTTGCTTCTTTTTCATTAATGGGCCTCACTTAGAATGTTCAAATTGCTTTTTAGCAACTCTTGTTTGCCACATCGATCTGATGAGATTCACAATAAGCTTCTAAGAGGGCCCATTAATTTTTATCAAATAACTTTGGATGAAAGATTCTAGGATTGTTGAATTTATTTTTAAATGGTCGGGGTAACTGGAATTGAACCAGCGACCTCTTGCACCCCAAGCAAGCACGCTACCACTGCGCTATACCCCGACATGTGAAGAGAAGGATTTTATAGCGGTTTAGTGTCTTTTTGTCTATGTCTAACCACTTGATTTTTCGAAGGGTTAAAAACTTTGATATAATCTGATTGTGATGCTCAAGTATTTGGGCGGGCTTCCGATAAGAGAAGTAACCCACAATGTAGCACGTTATCCTAGGAGGATCAGCATGGGAGACAAGAATAAGAAGAAACTCACTAAAAAAGAGCTTAAAGCGCAAAACCACGCCAAGCTTATGGCCAGTAAGAAGGGCGGAATAGTTCCGACGCAGCAGACAGGAAATGTGATCGAGCTTAATGCTTATCGAGATCAGAAAGACAAAAAAGCAGCTTAAGTTTTTAGGGGGCCTTCTAGGCCCCCTTTTTTTGCCTTACAGCTGATGAGGCAATCAGGTCATGAATTCCGCGGCGGTTCTTCGTCACTAGGCTCACCAGAGCTCCAATCATGAATGTTATCATCCACAAGAACGTTTTCCCTACAAACTCTCTGAGCGCTGCTTGCCACCACTTGAGTCGTCCATAAGTTTGGAAGTCCTGAATCTCAAGTCCCATGGCTAATTTCCCTGGAGTACCGCCTTTCTTGCAGACGAGATAAATGATGAAAACAAGATTGATGATAAAGAATGCTAAGAACTCGTAGTGCACACCTGCCTCTGCCTGCAGACGGATGGTGGCGCCCAAAAGTTCTTCTGGGTTGTTTTGGGTCGCCATCTCCTCGATGAACTTCAGTTCTTCCGCTGTGAGGTCCCGGGAGAGGCCTATGATTTTTGATACAAAGGAGAAGGCGTAACGGAGGACGGCAAAGACCACAATGTCGATCAGAAGGGCAAAGAATCGAGAAAGGTTACTAGCACGCTCAAACATAATGTCTCCTTATGGAGACATTATACTCACTTAGCGGCTCGGACGAAAACGATTTCCTTCATCTCCATTAACGCCCATCAAGTAGGTCGCCTCTTCGCCGTTAGAAGCTTCGATGCGGTTCATGATCGTCTGCCAGCTCGGCAGATGCCCCTTCACAAAGGGCGTCAGGAAAGCCGTCATGTTGGTGACCGAGGTACTGGTAAGTGTCGGGAGACCTGAGGTGATGATATCTAAATTACTCTTGCCGCCTGGTTTGGCTGCAAAGTATTTGGCATTGAAGTAGGGGTAGGAGCTACAGCCGTTGAAAAAGAAGATCTGATAGTTCGAATTAAATTTAAACTGCGGCAAAAGGTTGAGATCTAGATTACCGCCAAGTCCAGAGTGGCCATCGTAGGCGATGATGTCGTCTTCCCGGAAGGCTTTAACGATTTCACGGTGGAAGAGCTTATCGCTCGCGCCGAGATCAGTGTCCGTCAGCCAGATTGTGAGGTCGAGGTTTTGTTTGCTGCCCAACTGCGTTTTAATTTCCCCCACAAATCTTGCCTTACAGTTAATGCCAGAGCGCTCTTCGCCCGCGAACACCAGTCCCATGTCCTTGAGGATCTGGACTTGCTCCCGGAAAGCATAAGCACTGAAATCTCTATTGGTGGCTCTATCAATATAACCAAAGAAGACACTGATTTTGATCTCAGGCTTTTGATAGAGCTGATCGTACTCCGGGTAGGTGGCAGTCGTGTTCTCCAGCTGCTGCAGCTTGCCCTTGAGGCGCAGGACATCTGTGGTGTTCCCTTTGAGAGGGCAGCCCTCTTTGTCCGGATCCCAAAAGTAGAAGAAGTCCCCTTCAGAATCGTAGGTTGGATCCGTGCAGCGGTTTTTTCCGTTCACCACTCCTAGCGAGTAGATGCGGTCAAGGGAGAGCGGCAAGTTCAAAGGAACAATAGCTTTCCCGTCACGGCCAAAGACGTTGCGATGGAAGTTGACTCTGCCTACGAATTGGTAGCTCACGAGAAGACCTGAGGCGATGGTATTTTCGTTCTTCAAGACGATGCGATTGTTTTCTCCCATGACTCCGGGGTAGCGGAATTTGGCGAGGTGAGTGGGGGCCTGTAAATGGCCAATCAGATAATTAATTTGTTCCTGGATCGCTTCTTTTTTCTTCGCCGCACTCATGGGGGAGTTGAGTAGGATCTTTCCCTCAAAACTCAGCATAGCCTCTGTTGACTTCGCTCCATAGTATTTGTCCTGGGCCGAACAAACAAAAGACATAAAGCTTAGGATCAAACTTAGATACTTCATCGGTGGACCCTCACAATACAATTTGTTATAAGGGTCATAGAGGAGGCTTTAGTGACTTGTCACCGACGCTAAGCTCAACACTATATTATTTACATCATCTAGGTTTGTAAGAATGCTAAAACTCAATGAAGGGTGGCGGATCTATCTCAAGACACTCGCTTGGCTGGGGCCCTTCTCGCTGGTGAGTTACCTTTACACAAACTGGCGCACCGATCAGGTGATTCGCTCTTTTGATGTGTATTTTGACATCGAACTGAAGCTCCCTCTCGTGGCCTCAGCGGCTTACTTCTACTGTGGCTTGATTCTCTTTCTCCTGCTTCCACCTTTGCTACTTTCACCAGTGAAGCTGCGCCTCTTTTTGCGACAGCTCTTCATCGGATGCTTAGTGGCCCTGGCATTTTTCTACATCTTTCCTGCCCCGCTGGCTTTCATTAGATCTGAGCCGGCCAACGCTGCACTCGAGCTGCTCTACCTGGTTGACCGCCCCAATAATGCCTCATTTTCGATCTTCCAGTTTTATCTTGGGCTTATCACACTGGCTTGCTTCAAAGAACTCAGCACAGTTAAGCGAAGTATCCTGGTGGTCTTGGCCGTGATGGTGGGACTCTCAGGTCTACTCATCTGGCAGCAGCACCTGATGGGGATTATGACGGCGTGGAGCTGTGCTATCGTCCTTCGACTAACAATTAGAGAAAGCGCTGATCCAGTTTGAATTTTGTTGGATCACTTGCCGTCACTGTTTTGTAGAAACTCATTATCTTTCTCATGTCTTCTTCAAAAGTGGTGGGATGAATAATCATCCCAAGACCCGCGACTTTGCGCTTGTAATCGGCAAAGCCCAAAACGATGGGGACTTGAGCTTTATGAGCAATATGCCAGAAGCCTGATTTCCATTCGGCAGCAGCGGAGCGAGTCCCTTCAGGGGCGATCATGAGAATCAAATCTTTGTAGTCTGAAAAGAGCTCCGCCATCATGTCTGTACTACTGGAGACGACACCCTTTTTGATTTTTGAACGATCGATCCCGATGGCACCAATCGGTTTGAAAAATAAATTTAAGGGGAATTTCAGCCATTCATTTTTGATCACGAACTTGGCGTGGCCTGTTTTAAAAGCGACAGACATGGCGGGCACGAAATCCCAGTTAGAAGTATGGGGAGCTCCTACCATGACAAATGACTTTGGCTCCTCCCGGAGAAGGTTTTGGTAGCGCCAACCTTTGATAAGAAAAATCATGTAACAAATAAATTTAACCATGGCTTATATTACATCATTAAAGCTCTGCTAGCTATCCTCTTTGATGGTGCACACCAGGTGTGCACCAAGGCCAAATGCCAATAAATTTTCTTACTCTTCGTCGTCGCTATCTTCCTTCATCTCTTCGCCCCAGCCCTTTTGGCGGCCCTTGCGCAGCTCGTGGAATTTCGCGATCTGCGTCTCATTTAACTGAGAGCGGATGCTAAGCATGGTCTCAAAGCGTTTGCGACTTATCTCCGTCTTGAGAGATTCAAGTTTGCTGAACTTCGTTTGCAGCTCACTCGCGGAAACTTTAGGATTCCCGAGAGACGCTTGCAGGTCTTTACGAGCCGCTTTCATTTGCTCCTTCATTTCTTTGTGACTGCCCTTACTACTCTTTCTAATCTCTTTAATCTTATCTAGCTGCTCATCAGTAAGATTGAGTTCTGCTTTCATTTTTTGTGCGGACTCCCCTTTACCCTCTCGCTTGCCCTTGGCAAAAGACGTTGCCGAAAGGAGAGAGAAGAAGAGTGTCGTGAGCAAAATTTTATTCATAGAAAGCCTCCAAGATGCATCCAAAAAATTTGGACTTATAGATGAGACGAGTGGGGGAGTGAAAAGGTTCGTTTTATTCTATCAGATTAAGGATTTTGAGGGCTTGGAGGTCGACTCCCGGGTAGCTTTTGCCCCGACTATGCCCGCGTCATTTTTCGATGAGATAATCCGGATTGATACCGGGATGTTCTGGGAGGGACATCCTTCAACCGTGCTGCCAAGGAAGGTGCCGCTTGAAGATTACTCTCATCATGTTAGTGTCTCTATTATTTCTAACGTCCTGTGATCCGATCCCCGAAGAATGTGCGAAGAGCGAAGCACAGAGCGAATCGGAGACGGAGGTGGCGGAGGTAAAACCCGCTGGCTGCACTCCCGCTGAGGATGATCCCGACGAAGTGGTCACCACTCCACCCGTCGAAGGGGGGCCGGTCGACGCCACACTGCCTGCAGGGGTTGCGGTGTTTGGGGCGAACGTGAGTTATACCAACTTCACCTCCGCCGACATCGATAAAGTCCAGCAAGCTCTCATTTTTATCCAGCGAATTGTCCGCTCCACAGAATTTCGTGATCGTGTCCTCAATCATAAGTTCGAGGGAAAGCTGCAGTTCTCCAACAACAATGGTCTCACCAATGCGCAGATCTACCAAACCCTAGTCGACGGCTCCGAAGAGTTAAAGCAAGGTGTGAATCACAAAATGGACCTCGAGCTGGAACTGTACACGAATAACTTCACCAGCACGGTGGGGTACACGTATCCGAACACTCTGAGGATTTGGATGAATCGCAAATTCTTCAACAACTACTCTTCAGAGGAAGTGTCGCGAAACGTCTTTCATGAATGGACGCACAAGCTTGGTTTCGGTCACGATTCAAGTGCGACGGCACGAAGACCTTACTCTGTGCCTTATGCCCTGGGATCCATTATTCAAGAGATGGCTTTTGACTTGCAATAATTTCAAAGACGCTGTTGGTGAGAATGAAGATTCCTGCCAGCAGCATCATCCAACCAAGAATAAGCTTAATTTTCTCCGGTGCGATTCTGCTATTAATCTTATTGCCTACCAGAGAGCCCGCTAAGAATCCAAGAGAGATGGGCAAAGCCAAGTCCCAGTGAAGTCTCCCAAAACTCCAGTGAGAAATACTGGCCGAAAGACTGGTGAAGACAATCATAA
The DNA here is from genome assembly GCA_021299675.1 of Pseudomonadota bacterium. Classification (GTDB taxonomy): domain Bacteria; phylum Bdellovibrionota; class Bacteriovoracia; order Bacteriovoracales; family Bacteriovoracaceae; genus UBA6144. Next base: position 5,955 of record JAJTIF010000254.1, read on the forward strand.
AAAGTGCCGTCGCCGTGGCGCGCTTGGGGGGCATCTTGAAGATGTGAATCATCACTGGTGTTTTCACGATGCCGCCGCCGATTCCAAAGAGACCAGCGATCACTCCCGAAAACAAACCAATGAAACTCAGAGCACTCAGGCTCACCGCATAGTCTTTGCGTTTGATAATCGGAGGGAGGGTATTGAGCTGGTGGACCAGCGTGTTCTCGGCTTGTGCGGGGCCTAGCATCTTGCGGGCCATGAAAAAAATCAACCCGCAGAAAAGGATCTTGAGAGGGAGGACAGGCAGGTGATTAATCAGGATCGCTCCTCCAATGGCACCGATGATGGTGGGGATCTCAAGGGTGATCCCCGCGAAATAGTCGATGCTCTTTAAACGAGCATTGAAATAGGTTGAGAGAAGGGCAGCCGGTAGGAGGCAGAAGGTGATGGCAGCGATGGCCTCTTTGAGGGGAATGCCAAAAACATAAACGAGCAAAGGTACCATGAACACGCCACCGCCGATCCCAGCCAGAGTGCCAAGAGTGCTCACGGTGAGAGCGATAGGGAGAGCGATCAGGAGTTGAGTGAGTGAGAGCATATGACCTGAGCCTTTTCTAGAGCTCAGATCATATGTCAGTGACTTTTAATTTAGTAGCGAGAAATGGTTTCTGAGGCGTTTTTCAGATTCAGGCGTCCACCGGTGACGGTTTTTCCTTTGAGATCACTCAGAGCATCTGTGGTTTTAAGCATGATCTCTTTGAGCTTCAGGGCCGCGCTCGCTGGTTGCTCCTTAGCAAGCTTCACAAAACTCTGCGAAGCCACAGAGTGCATCAGTGCGACCGCACCGGCGACGTGAGGGGTTGCCATGGAGGTGCCCGTCAGGTTGCTGGTCTTGTTACCTGGCACAGTGGAGAGGACGTCAGTGCCTGGAGCGCCCAGGTCTACCGTCGTCAGCCCCCAGCCCGCTTGGTTGAAGAGTTTATCTTGTTTGGTCGTGTTGGTGACTGCGATGATGTAATTTGATTCACAGCTTGTGGGCACATCTCCAGTGTTGTCGATATCCCAGGCCTGATTGGCCGTCGCTGCTGCGGAGAGTATGCCTACTTCACCCATGGCATTGTAAACATCGTTCCAGACCTTGTAGCGCGCGTCTGAGCAGCGGGCACCATCGATGCCGTAGCTCGAATTGGTCACCACGACATTGGCGCCTTTTGCGCCTTTCGAATCTAGCCAAGCTTTCTTCTGCTCGAGTGCATAGTTGTAACCCTTCAGTACGACCGCGATGTCGCCAGACGAGGCAGCGATGGGCATGATTTTTACATTCCAGTTGACGCCACTGACTTGGCGACCGTTGTTGCCTTCAGCACCGACGATCCCAGAAACGTGAGTCCCATGCATCCCAGCGGGAATTGAGCCAGAGTTGTTGTAACCGTTCCAACCATTGATATCATCGACGTAACCGTTTTTGTCATCGTCCACACCATTGCCGGCGACTTCAGCCGTATTCACCCACAGGTTATTCACCAGGTCCGCGTGAGTGATGTCTGTGCCGTTATCTACTACGGCCACGACGACATCATCGCGGTCGGCGGTTTCTCCGCCCGTGTCTAGTTTCCAGGCGCCAGTGGCTTGCGTGGCTTGCAGACCCCACTGGTCTTTAAAAGAAGGATCATTGGGCGTTGAGCGCAGCTGCATCTTCTCATTGGCAAAAGCCATTTCAATGTCAGCGTTAAGTTTTGCTTTTTCTAAGCTTGCCTCCACACTCTTCTCCGAATCACTGAGGAGGTAGAGACCAAGGCTCGGGAAAATCGCCTCTTTAATTTCCAGGCCAGCTTGCGAGAGTGATTTCGCGGAAGGGTTATTGACCTTGGCGATAAACTCGGCAGCATGAGTGTTGGTCGAAATAAGGGCAGTGGCGATAATGGCTCGTGTGAATTTCACGCGATCCTCCTTGATCAGAGTTCAATCTGCGTCCTGCAGAATGCTGGATATAAACTTATTATCCCCTGAGTCAAAGATGTAAGAAATCGGGGCAGGATATGCCTTGAATATTATTTAAATTAATAACTTAGGTTAATTAGAAGAGTGGAAAGATTGCTGACAGAAAATTGACAGGAGGAGGAAAAAATTGCCGCTCACAAGGAGCGGCAACGAGCTTATTACTTAAGAGATTTTTTAGCGGCCTTACGTTCGCGAATCGCAGTGATGAAAGAAGCGTGAGACCAAGTGAGTTCATCGGCTGAGATATGATAGCCGGTGAACTTGTCCCACTGTTCTGCCATGGCACCGTCAGCGCGAGAATGGAAATACACGCGCTCGAGGTAGGCGTCGCCTTTCTCTACCAGTTTCAGGTTATTGGTCTGGCGGGCCAAGCGGTAGTAGTACTCGGCCACAGCGAGAGTGGTGAGGATCCATGGGTTACCGCCATAGTATTGATCTTCTGGGTAGCGACCAAGCGCCACGGCAGAGATCCCGCGCTGATTAAGTGGATACACTTGGGTAAACGCATTCTCGAGAAGACCAATAGTGTTTTTAAGTTTCACGTCTTGCAGCTTAAAGATGGAAGTCTCTCCTACGTGATGAAACGCGAGTAGGATCGAGGTATCGAGGTTTGAGTGCTTGTAGTTTAAGCCCCCAGCGAAATCGATGGTGTTCACGAAGTGGTTGTTTTGGATAAAGCGTTGGAGACGCTCATCGACGAGGCTTGCTTGCCATTGGTAGTAAGCGCCGGCTGCTTCGTCATTAAAGATGATCGCTAGTTCCGCGCCTTCAGTCAGGGCCTGGCGGATCGCCATGAGAGTATAGAAGTGCGTCCCGAAGACTTCTTCCCAGAGATCAAAGTTAGGCTGTGTCCAGCGGTGAGCAATATACTCGAGGTCTCTTTTGATGAGAGATTGCGCCGGGAGCTCAGCCTTATAGAGGTGTTCGAGCTCGCTGGGCTTCATTCCTTGGCGAAGAAGATCATGCGCGTAGCGAATGATGTAGAGTGAGCGCAGAGCGGGACCATCGTCTTGCGGTCTGCCCCAGGGGCCATCATAGCCACGACCATCAACGAAATACTTCGGCTCACCTAAACCACTGATGGCGTCTTTGGTTTGGATGTAATGAGAAAAACGAATATACTGATCGATATGCTTTTGGAGCTTTGCCGATGGGTTCATGCGGTTTTCTTCCATCAGCACGTCCATGACTAAAGCAGCGTCACGCACCCAGTGAAAAAAGTAATCCGGGTTCATGCGTTGTGGAGA
>JAJTIF010000172.1 GCA_021299675.1 Pseudomonadota bacterium
CCTCATCCACCTGGGGCTTTTCGGTAGAAAAGTCTGCGTAGAGACGCTGGAGTTGAATCTTGCGGTAGGGGGAAGTGCTGGCCAAGATGAGTTTCATTTATTGATCTTCTCCCAAATTTTAAGACACATAAACCGATCCTCTTTAAGGTCCAGCCACGGGAAGTCGAGAATGCGGTCGCGCGCGGGGTGGGAGTTGACGCCGGCCTGCACGCAGCTCTTACAAAGTGTCATGGTATAGTATTTGCGATAAAAGCGCTGGATCACCGTTTTGCGCGCTTCCTTGTCATCGCGTGTTTCCTCAAAACTCTGCACCAGTCGGCGCGCCAGTGCACTGAGCTGTTCGTTAAGCTGCTTGGAGCGGGGGTCATTGGGGTCGAGGCCCCAGTCGCTGGGGATGAGAGGAGCTTGAGTCATGGCATAAAGCATGCGATATTTAAAAAACTTTGTCGAGCCAAGGAGTGATTCAGTGATTCAGCGTTACCTCGAATGGTTGCCCACCTTAGGTGAAAAAGTCTACCTTGCACCTGGAGTCCAACTCATCGGCCGGGCCCATCTGGCGAATCATGTCTCTCTTTGGCACAACGTGGTGGTGCGGGCCGATGTGAACACCATCACGATTGGTGAGAACAGTAACATCCAAGATCGGAGCATGCTGCACGTGACAGAACTCAATGCGCTTAAGATCGGAAAAAATGTGAGCCTTGGTCACCACGTGGTCCTCCACGGCTGCACCATCGAGGACTCCTGTCTGATTGGCATGGGCGCGATTGTCTTAGATGGGGCCGTGATTGGTGAAAATTCCGTAGTGGCGGCGGGCACTCTGGTTCCCCCGGGAAAGAAGTTTCCACCGAGAAGCATGATTATGGGGAACCCGGCTAAGCTGACTCGCGAACTCACGCCCTCGGAAGCTCATGGTTATGCCAATCATTACCGTGCTTATTTAGGTTACAAAGATCAGTACCTGAAAATGCTAGAGAAAGATCAGTTGAGCTCGCTCTCAAGATAAACCAGACCTTCTGGGTAAACTTGTTCGAGAGCACGGCGGCTTCGCTCTGAATAAAAATACATCGCAAACATGTCGGCGAAGTTTTCTTCCACATGTGAGCTTGCGTAGTTCCCAGTGTGATTGCCGTAGAGAACTGTAAAGGGAGTATTCCTGTGCAGACTCTGAAACATTTCAGTTGATGAAAGGTCCATCCGAAGATTTCCGTTTTTGAGGAAGCGATCCACTGTGTGTCCCACTTCGTGCAAGATAAGATCTAATGTCCCATGCCCCTGATGAAGCGAATCGCCAGCGATGATGGTGGGGTGTGATCCGATGGCTCCGGCACCAGGGACTCCCTCCCAGGTTTCACCTTCTTCCCAGCCCCGAGGAGTGACTCCACGCAGATGCGCCAACTGCGGGTGATTGGTCACTGACTGCGACACGAGATCGATCCCCTTATTTCTGTCTCTCAGTACATGGATGATTCGAACCGGTAACTTAGAGTAGGTATCAAGCACCTCATTAAGGGCCGACAACCGGATATGTGCAGGAAGATAACTAAAGCTTTCAGTTTCTTTTACACCCATCCAGGCGGCAAGCTTTAAAAGACTTTCTTCACTCCAGCCTCCTCCGAGCGTGAAGCGCTCGAGCAGATCCTTAAGGCGGACCTCAACATGGATAGGGAGTTCAGACTGACCCGATCGTAAGGGACGAGAGAGGCGGCGCCAGCGACTACGTAGATCTCTACTCTGCGAACCTTCTTCTGATTGTGAAATGGGTGTGGAGAGCATCACTTCCAGGGCATCTTGCTCTTCAATGGGCATGGGTGGTTTGATCGCCCAGGCATTGAGGGAAAGAGTAAGAGACAAAAAGAAGAAAAGTTTCATAAGGCCACCTTGATTGACCCATAAAGCTTATGGCTTCTTTAGCTTCCAGCGAGTGGAGTGAGTAAAAATTTCAAGGTCCTAGTAGTTTTCCGCTTCCGAGAGCGATGTGATTGAGAGATGCGGTTTGACGGTTCTGCGCGCGATCAAAATTCTTTCGAGTACTGGCGCAAGAGACGAAGCTTAAGAGAGCGATGATAAGGGCTAGTTTTTTCATCTGGTCCTCCTTGGACTCTTGGCCCTTTATATCCAAGATACGTGCCAGTGAGGGAGCTTTAAATATTCATTATTTGAGAGAGGGTGAGGACAGAGTGCCCCCAGAGAGACTGGGGGCACTTTAGGTCTAATACTGTGTATTCAGCGCTTTAGATAGGTGTAGCCCTGGAGACAGTTTTCGTAGAAATCAGTCAGCGTCACACCTTCTCTGGGACGAATTTTTCCTCGCTTCACCTGCTGATCAATGTTCTGCTTCATGGTCTGTGCCATGGTCTCAGGATTGTACTGTAGGGTCGCAAGGACTTGCTCTGAGCGATTCCCTGGGATGATCTCCTCGATGTAAAAGTCCGTTGGATCGTCATCGTCGCAGAACACGTGCACTTCGTTTAAGCGTCCAAAGCAGTTATGCATATCACCCATGATGTCCTGGTAGGCGCCGGTCATGAACAGACCGATGTAGTACTCATCACCCGTTTTAAAGGTGTGAAGAGGCACGGTCTGAGAGGGGCCGTCAGGAGAGAGGAAGCAGTCGACTTTTCCGTCAGAGTCACAAGTGATGTCGGCGACGGTCGCAAGCACTTCCGGGCGCTCGTTAAGTTTATGAATCGGAAGGATGGGAAGAATCTGACCGATCCCCCAAGTATCCGGCGCACTCTGGAAAACAGAAAAATTACAAAGGTACTGCTGGGCCATCTGGTTTCGCAGCATCAGGATCTCATCGGAGGCGTACTCATCAATCTTGGAGAACTCCACCACCATGCGAGAGATTTTCCAGAAGATGGTTTCTACCTTCGCACGTTCCTCCAGCGAGAGAACACCTAGCTTAAAGGCACTCTCAGTGTCTTCTTTGATCTTCAGTGCATCGGCGTAGACGTCTTGGTAGTTCTTGTCTGTGATCTCGCCACCGCGCTCACGGATGTTGCTCACGAGCACGTGCTCGTTGAGGACTTTCTCGGTTGCCAGGTCACTCTTTCCGATCTCGATGGTGCCGAACACGTTGGTCACCACGCACGAGTGGTGAGCGGTCACAAGCCTGCCTGATTCACTCACGATGTTTGGATGAGGCACGTCTTCGAGGTCACAAGTTTGCTTCAGGATATACACCACATCTTCTACGTAATCTTTCAGCGTATAGTTGATGCTGGCCGTGCCATCGTAGTTCACTCCCACGCCACCGCCTACGTCGAAGTACTCTAGGCGCGCGCCCTCTTTGACGAGCTTACAGAAAATGCGCGCGCCTTCTGTGATGGATTCTTTGATGGTGCGGATGTCGGGGATCTGCGAGCCGATGTGGTAGTGGAAAAGTTTGAGACAGTGCTCTTTGCCGTGGCTCTTCAAGAGCCTTGTGGCCTGAAGGACTTCCGGGATGGTGAGGCCAAACTTGGCGTAGTCACCGCTTGATCCGGCCCATTTACCGCTACTCTTGGTGGCCAGTTTCGCACGGATTCCGATCATGGGCTCGACGCCGACTTTCTCGGAGAGCTCGAGAAGCTGCAGGAGTTCGGAGTACTTCTCAACCACCACGATCACTTTGCGACCCAGCTGGATTCCGAGCAGGGCCAGGCGCAAGAACTCTTCGTCCTTGTAGCCGTTGAGGATCGTCAGCGAGTTTTGGTTTACGTTCATGGCGAGAGCGGCCATGAGCTCTGGCTTGGAGCCAGCTTCAAGTCCATAGTTGAAGGGCGCGCCGGCATCGACGATCTCTTCCACCACTTCGCGCATCTGGTTGACCTTGATGGGGTAGACGCCCATGTATTGACCGTTGAAGCGAGCTTCTTCGATAACCGAGCGGAAGGTTTTGTTGATGTTGGCCACTTGGGAGCGAAGGATGTCGTGGAAGCGGATCACTGATGGGAAAGGCAGACCTTTGGATTTGATCTCATCGATCACTTCCATCATGTTAATGCGTGGGCCTTTGGGATCTTTCTTGGGGAGTACACACAGGTCACCGGAGTTGTTGATGGCAAAGTAGCCCTCACCCCAGCGCGAAATTTGGTAAACTTCATCCGCGGCATCGGTGGTCCATTCTTCAAAGGCATCGATGTTTTGAAAACGCGTATTTGCCTGTGTGTAGGTTTGCTTCAAGGCTCACTCCCCCTCAAAAAAAAGTCCGATTTTGTATCGCACCTTTTTATAAGGGGAGTGATGCCTATGACAAGTTGTTAATTTCTAAAACCGGCTGCGTGTGAAAGAATAAACTCCCTTTGCTCAGAGCTGTTGAGTTCTTGGTTATTTTCCGCTTGGGCGAGCTGACGATTAGGGCTGGCACAAGCGGTAAAAAGGGCGAGGGCGAGAAGTGTGTTGAGTAGTTTCATAAAGTCCTCCTTGAGTGGATGAGAGGGCTTCTTGCTCTCTCAAAGGAGTGGTCATCTCCTCATAGAATTATGATTCAAGTTCCGTGCCAAGCTCAGATGGCTTTAAATTGATTCTCAGGGGACAAGATGCGTCCAAAACGGGGTGCGTTTGGGACCGCTGATTAAAAGCGACACTAGGGACCTTTGGGCCCCATATGATTTATTTACTCAAGATTTGAAAATACTTAGTCTGTTGGGCCACATCCAAGGGCTTGATGGATTCAGCGGAGGCCTTCTTGATGCCTTTCTGGCGGATGACATCGTCGAGTTTTCTGATTTTAGAAGACATCACATGGCCTAGAGTTCCCATCCAAGAGGGGAAGTTTTTACGAACCTCCTCGGCGGGGATTTTCATCAGTGTGGTGGGCTTGAGCGCGATGATGTCGGCGCCTCGTGGTTTGTCGTCAAAGAATGAGAGTTCCCCAATATACTCGCCTTCACCGAGGTAGGCGATGGGAGTGACTTGCGAGCCCTTACGGATACACACTAAGAGCTCACCTGTTTCGATGATGTAGAGGTCATTTTCTTTATCTCCCTCCCGGCACAGAACCTGATCTTGCTTGAGTTTCACCTGTTCGTATTCCATGAAGGACTCCTAGATTTTTAGCATCTTACGAATGGCCAGTGCGAGTGTTTGCACAGCCTTGTCGTAATAGAGGTTTTGGGGATAGATGTCGTCGAAGAAAGTGGTGTTAAGTGTCCACTGGCCCTCGACCACCTCGGCGAAGTCGTAGAGGGTGACTCTTTGCTCTTGGGCGACTTTACGGATGATGTTGTTGGTGACTTCGTTAGCGCGCCAGAACTCACAGTCGAAGGCGGCTGCCTTTGTGAGGTTTTCTTTCGCTTCGATTTTCTGACCCAGCTTCATGGCCACCCGGCCATGCAGCCAGAAGACTTCCGCATTGGCCAGCGTCGCTAGAGTCAAGTCTTGAGACTTGGGGTAAGCTGATTTGTAGTCTTGATTTTTGATCAGGGCCTTGACCTCTTCGATCTCTTTTTTCACCTTATCAGTGTAGGATAAGCTGCAGGTTTTCCGCGGCTCGATATCAAGGTTCACCGGCACGGTCATGAGGATGATGTTTTGTTTATTTTCTCGTGCCACTTCGACAAAGCGATTGAGCAGGATTTCATAGAGCTGGTAGTTCAACTCTAGGCGCGCCTGGTACTCCACCTCAGAGATTTCTTTTTCATTTAAGGTGACTTCACTGGGAAGTTTTGCCCTCTGGAGTGGCTCGTATAAAAATCTCGCAAAGGTCGGCCACACCATCAGGAGTGTGCGCCATTGATCGTCTTGATAGCGAGCGATGTTGGTGCGCACTTTGGAGATCTGAGATTTTAAAAAGCGCTCTTCGAATAGCTCAGTGGAGCCACCAGTGTAGATGATCAGCTTGGGCCACTTAGAGAGATTCTCTATCTTCTCCAAGGTGCGGTGGATGCCATCGTAGTCTTGCGCCAGGACATCAATTTTGATGGGTTTTGAGAGCCCCTGGGACACTTCGAGGGCGAGGTTTTCCTTAAAGCGCGCCAGGTGCAGGGCCATCCGGTCACCGGTGATCAGGATCGGCGCGTCCACCGCAATCTGGTCGGTGGTGGAGCTGAACTCGTAAGGGGTAGGAAAGATGCCGCCGCGGTAGGAGGAATAGCGGTCATAAGCCCAAAAGCTTGCAAAGAGGAGAAGACCCGCGGGGATGGCAACGATAAGTTTTATCAACATGTTAGTTTGAGTTTATCTTACGAAGAGATTTTGGTAAACACACCCCCATGAGTCAGCCTCACTATTTTATTCCCGAGCTTTTAAGCCCAGCGGGAAATCTTGATAAACTAAAAACTGCTATCCTCTACGGGGCCAACGCCGTCTATTGCGCGGGCCAGGACTACGGTCTGCGAGCAGCCGCGGACAATTTCACCCGCGAACAGTTGAGTGAAGGAGTCGCGTTTGCTCACGCCCACGGGGCGAGAGTCTACGTGGTGCTGAATGGGTTCTTGCACGATGAGGACCTCAAAGATCTAGGCGATTTCGTCTCCTACCTCAAATCTATTCAGGTCGACGCTGTGATCGTCTCTGATCCGGGAGTGGCCCTCTTGGTGGCCAAACATGGGCCCCTGGAGTTGCATGTTTCCACTCAAGCCTCGGTGCTTAATCTTCAGGGCGTGCTGGCGTGGAAAGAGCTCGGCGCCAAGCGCGTGGTGCTCGGGCGAGAAGTCACGATCCAAGACGCCGGCGCTCTTGGGCGGCGCTCTGAGGTGGAGATGGAGCTCTTCGTGCACGGAGCGATGTGCATGGCTTACTCGGGCCACTGTGTGATCTCCAACTACACCCAAGGCCGCGACTCCAACCGAGGCGGTTGTGCCCACAGCTGCCGCTTCAGTTACGACATCCAGTTCGAAGATCAATCCAAAAAAGTTTCTCACTTCATGAGTTCCAAAGACCTCGAGGGCCTTGAGGCCCTGGTGTACTTCATCAAAGAGGGCATTCAGTCTCTCAAAATTGAGGGCCGCATGAAGAGTCTTCTCTACGCTGCGAGCACCACGCGCATTTATCGTCAGGCTTTAGATTACTGGAAAGAACATGGCAGCTTCGAGGCTGCTCCTTGGAGTGAGTGGGAGAGTGAGCTGAGAAAATTACCTCATCGTGATTCGACCACCGCCAGTCTTCTTGCTCCGGCGGCAGCCGACTCTGTCTACGATCAAGAAGAGCATTTAGATAGTCCCTGGTTGATGGCGGCCGTGGTGCTCGAGTCTAGCCCCGAGGGGGGCTTATTGATTGATTGTCGACACGGGTTCATGGCCCACGCTCACCTGGAACTCTTGCCTTTTCGCGGTCAGGCCATCCGCTTAGACACCACAAGAATCTTGGCCGCAGATTTCGAGTCAATCGAGAAAACCAAACCGGCCTCCCTGGTGCGTCTGCCCCATGAGCCCCGAGCGCTCAAGGGTCAGGTCATCCGCTTGTTTCGAGGCGAGGCATGATCGCGAGACTCTATCTCACTGCTCACACCGATCTCTCCCGCCTTGATCCCACGCAAGTGGAGTTCATCCTGGCGCTTAAACCTTTTTCCCGTCATCCCAGTGAATCGGGAGAGAGTCGCATCAAAGAGGCCCATGATTTAGGATTCAAATTACACCTGGAGTGGGACGCCTTGATGGAGGAGCCCCGCTTCCTCTCCATGACTCAAAACTGGTCGGCTCGCTATGTGAGTAGTGTGCGAGTGAAGGATGCGGGAGCTGCCCTGTGGCTCAGAGACCATACGAGTCTGGATATTTGGCTGCACCTCGAGGCCGGTCACCACAATCGTGTGGCGGTGGAGAGTTGGAAGCAGCGCTTGGGCGATCGCTTGAAGGGAGTGATTCTCTCCAATGAGCTGCCACAGAAAACCATTCAATCCTGGTGTGATTCTTTGAACCTGCAGACGGAGCTCTTGGCCTTGGGGCCCCTGCTACTATTTCATTCTCCGCGAAAGCTCCTCTCGCCCCTGAAAAAGGAAGAGTTGCACGAGGAACTCCTGGCCACTGGCGCCAGCGTGGAGTCCCCGCATAAAGGTTTTCCTCTCTTAGAGAATGAGCACGGCACCTTTATGTTTCATCCTAAGGATCTCTGCTTGATTGATCGCTTCGACGAGCTTCAGGCGAGCCGCTTGAATTATTACCGCATCGATGACCGTCAGGAAAATGCCATCGTCCAAAGTCTCGTGCAGGATTTTATCCGCGCGCCTCTGAGTGCCGAGGCGCTCAAGCATGACTGGAGCAAAGACTGGATGCGGGGCTACTGGAACATCAATAAGTCGGACGTGCTCTTTGATAAACTCACCAATCCGCATCTGCAAAAAACACCCGACATCATTGCAGAAGTGATCGATGGAAAAAAATCTCACTGGCTCGCGGTCAAGGTTTTAGGCCCGCAGTTGCTCCAGGGTCAGGACATCGAGGTGGTGTCGCCTTTGGGCAAAGTTAAAATCGCTCGCTTAGTTTGGATGAAGAATTCGAAGTTTCAAGAGTGCGAGCGTATTGGATCTCAGGAGATCGGTTTCATCCCTTGGGTGACTGGGACGCCGACAAAATCGGTGATTAGATACGCACCCGCGCGTTCGTCTTCCGCAGACGCTCCGTCAGAGTCCGAAGCAGAGTCCTAAACCAGGCCGGCTGGTTATCTAAAACTTTTTCCATTAGAGCATTGGGGATTTCGATCAACTCACAATCTGTCACCGCGCGCACCGTGGCTGAGCGGGGTTCGTTGTCGAGGAAACTCATCTCGCCGACCAGCTCGCCGGTGTAGATAAATCCAAGCTGTATATCATCGGTGCCTGGTTTTTTTTTGGTCACTACAAGCTGGCCTGACTGCAAGAGATACATGGCGGTGGAGTGCTCTCCCTCCTGAATCAGGACGTCAAATTTTTTTAAAACTTTTTTTCCCGCCTGACTCATTTCATCTCTCCCGTCGCAAGCACACTCATGTCCGAGTGATCAATCACGCGCAGTTGAGATTTTTTCGCCCACACCGGAAGGGGAGCTTCGAAGTAGAGATCAAGGTCACTATTTTTGAGCTCAACGCCTTTTGGGAGCTGAGGCAGATAGACGGCGTGAATCTCAAGCTGTCTGCCTTTTTTGACTTCAAACACCCACTTCACGGGGGCTTTTTCATCGCGGCAGATCTTTACTGACTGGGGGGCGAAGTTGACGAGCGAGACGGATTTTTCACTCAGACTCAAGCGCCACTGTGCCACCACCATATCGGTGCAGCGGGCATGGGCATGGGTCGTGAGCATCAGTGCAAGCGCTATCCATTTCATATATCTATTATATCGGTACTTGGGAGTTTTGTCTTAAGCTCTTCGCTCTAAATAGGTCATCTCCACCTCAATCCCTCCGTTAGAGACTTGGAATAGGGGAGTAGTAGAGTAAATTTGAGTGTTAAAGGGGCGCCAACTCAGAGGACGAACGATGAGGGCCCGCTCGATTTTAATCTCTGCCAGTTGAGTCAGGAGATTCTTTTGAAACACTTCCACACTCACGGGCAGCTTGATGCGCTCACCGTAGGGTGGGTTTGTCACCACCACACAAGGTGCCGGCAATGAGGGTGACCCAGAGAAAAAGTCGTGAGTAAAAAATGGTGCTCCCAGTTTCTGCATGAGATCGTTTTTAATATCTGACCCACGAGCGGATAAAAAGAGTGAGCCTCTCTCGGCCGCCTTCGGTTTCCAGGGCGCGACCCCTAGATTGAGCACACTTGTCTGGTAGCTGAATGAGCGTTGGGTTGATTTAAAAAAATTTTCTGCTTCAAAGACAAAGGTGCCAGAGCCGCACATCGGGTCCCACAGATGACAGGGGTGCGTGAGTTTCTGGCTAAGCGCAAAGAGTGCCGCAGCGGCCAGGTTTTCTCGCATCGGGGCCAGATCTTTAATCAAACTTGTTCCGCGTTTATAGAGCGGGTCACCACACAGATC
>JAJTIF010000188.1 GCA_021299675.1 Pseudomonadota bacterium
CATCCAAAAGCTTCCGGCCACACAAACAGAACTGCACGAGCGCTTCTACCGAGGCCTCGAGTTCGGCACAGGTGGTCTGCGCGGGATCTTAGGCATGGGAGAAAACCGTATCAATCGCTACACTGTCCGCAGAGCGGCTCAGGCACTGGCCATGACCCTCAAAAAATATTACCCACAAAACGCAAGCGTGGTCGTGAGTTATGACTGCCGACACGGCTCCCGCGAGTTTGCAGAAGAAACCATCGGAGTCATGGCCGCACACGGAATCAAAGGTAGAATTTTTTCCGCCCTCACTCCCACGCCCATGCTCTCCTACGCTCTCCGCTACTACAAAGCTCAGGCCGGCGTGATGGTCACCGCCAGTCACAATCCCCCCAAGTATAATGGCTATAAAGTTTTTTGGAGTGACGGCGCCCAGGTGGTGACCCCCATCGATCAGGAAGTGATCGACGCGTACAATTCATTGTCTGACTGGTCGATGATTAAAACCATGAGCTTTAAAGACGCTATAACAAAAGGTCTAGCTCAAAACACCGACGCAGCAGTCGACGAGAGTTTCTACCAGATGATCCAGGACCAGGTGATCGTGAATAAGGAGCTCTGCCGAACCCAGGGTGAGAAACTCAAAATTGTATTCACTCCCCTGCATGGTACAGCGAAAGTTCCCTGTGAAACGATTGCTAAGAAACTGGGCTTCACAAACTTTAAAACGATCGCTGAGCAAGCGGTGTTTGATGGAAACTTTCCCACCGTTAAATTCCCAAACCCTGAAGACCCCTCCGCCATGAAGATGGTCGTAGATGAGATGCTTAAATCTCACTCAGACATTGCCTTCGGCTCCGACCCAGACGGTGACCGCCTGGGAGTCGTGGTCAATCACAAGGGCCACGCGCATTTTGTGAATGGCAATGAACTGGGTGCGATCTATCTGCATTACATCTTCACCCAGCGCCAAAAAAATCTTACTCTTCCGCAAAATCCGGTCATTATCAAAAGCATCGTGACCTCACCTGTGCAAGATAAGATCGCTTCAACCTTCGGAGCCAAAACGATAGCGACACTGACCGGCTTCAAGTGGATGGCCCATGCCATTAAAGAACTAGAGGACAAAAAATCTCCGCTTAACTTTGTGTTCGCTTCAGAGGAGTCCTTCGGTTACATGCCCCACAAAGAAGCGCGTGATAAAGACGGTGTATCCTCTATGGCCCTCATGTGTGAGATCGCCCTTTTCTACAAATTGAAATCCATGACCCTGATCGATGTCCTGGATGAAATTGCTGTGAACTACGGATTCTTTGCTGAGACTCTCGTCTCCCTCGATTACGCAGGTCTGGAAGGTGCGCAGAAGATTCAACGGATCATGGAGAAGTTTCGCCACTACAATGACAAATCGATGCTATTTGAAAAAATCTCTAAGAAATCTGATTACCTCAAGCCTCAGGAAACAGGTCTGCCAAAGAGTAACGTGCTGAGCTTCACGTTTGAGAGTGGCAACCAGCTCTTCCTTCGCCCTTCAGGCACCGAACCCAAGATTAAGTTTTACGTCATGGTGGCGGAACACTCTGGCAGCTTGAGCGAAAAGAAAGAGCGGGCGCAGGAGAAGCTCGCGAAGTTTTCAGGGTATCTCAAAACTGTCTGTGAGGGTATCTAAGTGATTGAAGCGGTGGTTCTCCTCAGTGGCGGCATGGATTCACTGGTGTGTGCGGCGATCGCTGCCACCAAGCACCAGCACCTCGCCTTTTTACACTTAAACTATGGACAGAAAACTTCTGCCAAGGAGCTCGAGTGCTTTGGCAAAATCTCCGATCACTACCGCATCACAACGGATAATAGAAAAATCATTCAGATGGATTTTTTGAAGCAGATCGGTGGCAGTTCTCTCACTGATGACACGATCAATGTAAAAACTTACGACGGGGATGAATCCACGATCCCCTCGAGCTACGTTCCCTTTAGAAATTCTATTATCCTCTCGCTGGCGGTTTCCTGGGCCGAATCTCTTGGTGCCAAGCACTTATACATCGGCGCCAATTTCGAAGACTCTCCCGGTTATCCGGATTGTAGACCTGAGTACTACACGGCCTTCAATGAACTCGTTCGACTGGGCACGAAGGACGGGGACATCCATGTCCACACACCTGTCATTCACATGAAAAAATCAGAGATCGTCACCCAGGGTCTTAAACTCAAAGCTCCTTTTGAGCTGAGCTGGTCCTGTTATGCTCGAACTGATTTTGCGTGTGGCGTCTGCGACTCATGCGTCTTGAGAATGCGTGGATTCAAAGAAGCCCACACGCCGGATCCGATTAGTTATCAAAGTGAGCAGTGCCGTGCTCAAAAAAAGATGTGGAACCATTTGACTCTTGAGTGACGGAGAAGTGCACATCGTAACCTCTCATTTGGCGACTTTGACTTCTTAAGCTCTCGAGTTCCATATCGAAGGTTGTTTCTGTTAAGTCAGCAAGACCGCGCCAAAGACCTGAGTACAGAGAGACTGTAAGATAGAGGCCTTTCTTAATCTCAAGGCGAAGATAGGGCACACCTGTAAGAGACACCGCGTGCTGTCCTTCTTGAAAGAAAATGGAGCAAGGGTGAAACTCACTTTCAATGTTTTCACTAATTGAATACACCAGCTGCGATTGCCCACTAAATATTTGTCCACCCAGGATGGCTGTCCATTTGAGGGATTCAAGAGACTTTGCCTCCACCAAACATGCCCATTGGGGGTGCTGGTCATCAAGATAAACGTAGGTCTTTTGAATAACACTCAGGTCTCGGGTATGAGGCAAGCTGACGTTAAGTCGAAGGTTATAGCTTCCGAGGACCTTTGAGTTTAAGGTAGCCGTCCAGGTCTCAGATTGTGCCAGTGCAGAAAAACTAATCAGAAGTAAAAAAAGAAATTTCATAAATCCTCCTATGGATGCGGAGGGTTCTATGAAAATCTCATCGAAACGAAAAGTGCATGGAGAAATCTTGACCGAACACTAACCGCAGCTTAACAGTGTTCACGGGCGTGAAGACTAGTAGAGCTGAACGAAGTCACCCTCGGTGACGGAGCCTCCTGAGTGGAGAATCGAGATCGAGCCGTCAGGACCAAAGTAGTCGATGACTTCTAATGTGC
>JAJTIF010000227.1 GCA_021299675.1 Pseudomonadota bacterium
ATTAAATGGGAAGTTAGTCGAGTCAGTGCCTTCAACGAATGCTATCTATATCGGAAAAAATCTAATTAGTTTTCCTTTCTGTCTTGAAATCAACACATAATCAAAAAATTACGCACAGGTTAAGTCGTTAGGGACGAAGTATTGATGGGATTGAAATAAAAAAAAGGATCTCTCTATGCCTCTTGACCTGGCTCGACTACCGGAAAAAGTTAGAATCAAGCAACTTCTAAAAGATCTTGGCCCCTCAACTCAAGACCAGGTTCCAAAGCGATCAACGTTTGTGCAAAAGATGTTCCCTGCATCCTACGGATTCTCGTAATTGAGCCAATTTCAAAGATGAGATTTTTTTTTGCCGCCACGTCAAATTACCATTCTAATTTAAAGTGATTAATGAGTTAGCATGAGGGGAAATTTTGAAAAAGAAGATCCACTTGCTAGCACTTATAGCAAGTGGATCATAACGATCATAAGCCTTGTCTTGAAACAGGATCTAGTAGACAGAATATTTTGAGGGAGGAGTTTGATTCGATTTTTCTGGTTTTTTGGGCGATTGATCTTCTTTTCCTTTCTTTAATGTTTCCTGAGATTTGTTTTTATCCTTGTTCTTGTCCTTCAACACTGGGCCTCCGATGTATTTCATTCATTATTAAATGAAACTTCTCTCCAGTATCTACAGTGCGCGGGATTAAAATGCATTTGCTAATGATGGAGATCTATTGTCGTTTTCGTCATATCGAGCATGACGTTTAAAACATTTAATTTAAATAAACCGTTCACCATTGAGGCAGCATATCGCGGTACACCTAGTGAGGTCCGCAGTTGCTATTGTAGCAAGGAGGTATGGAATGCTTAGTTGGGTCATTGTATTTTTTGTGTTTTCAATTGTCGCCGCCATCTTCGGATTCGGTCAACTCGATGGATCTTTCAGTTATTTTGGGCAAATTCTATTTTACGTTTTTTTGATTCTTTTTTTCATCTCTCTGTTTTTTAGAGGTGGAAAAAGTCGGGGAGGTATAAGTTGAAAAAAGCAAATTACAGGAAACCAAGGACGACAAAGGATCGCTGGTTAAATAATCAAGCGGGTCAAGTTGGCTCGAAGAGATCTCCTCGCCCTGCGGGTCTTGGGATTCGCTTTAACCGAGCTATCAACAAGGGCCTTATGGTCATGTCACGTTCGCTCACCCGCTGGGCTCAACGGAAAAACTAAAAGGAGAAACATGAATAACTTACTGCTCTCAGGGCCTTCGCCAAGAACGCCTGGAGATGAAGGATCAATAAAAAAGAATACTCCCCCTTATGAAGTCCCAGAGAGGGAAGAGGGAGAGGAATACATTTCTATCAAAGATGATCCCAAAAAAATCGATGTCCCCCGTTCATAAACACTATGAACTTTATTAATTGTTCGAAAGAGGAGTATCTATGCGTCAAGATCAAAAAATGGATGGTGTCGGGTCAACAATCGAAGACTACTCAGGAAGATTTGCTGAAGTTGCTAGTGACATCAGCAGCAGAACCTTAGGGACAATTAAAAAGTATCCCATTCATACCGCGCTTGCAGCTGCCGGCATTGGGTTCCTTGTGGGATCCATGGTGAGCAGCAAAGAGACCTGATGACCAGGGGGATGATTTAAAAAATCATCCCTCTTGCCTAACAAGGATGTAAGAAATGCTTTTATCTGTAACATACTTTATTGTTCCTTTTCTTCTACACTTCGCATTTGTCCTATCTCTCTTGTTTTATTTTTTTTTAGATCTTCTGAGCACAAAACAGATGACGACACTTATCGCGATTCAAGGAGGGACAAGTCTTATGTTAACTTTTATCATGGGTGTCTTTTACAAGAATCATTTGATTCGAATGATCTATATGGGAGCTTTCTTGAATGGCAAAAATTTAGCACTGAGGCCTGCAGCCCGTGCATTGGCAAAACCTTTCGCAGACCAGTATCGCTTCGAGAAAAGATTGCTTGGCCGAGTTCTCAAAAGAGTAGAAAGGAAGCTGCATGTTTGAATTTAATGTCCTGGTGGTCTACCTAGTACTATTGCTTTTCACCCATGCAGCTCTTTTTAGATACTAGAGTGAGGTTGGATTAAACTTATAACCTGACCCATGGATTGATTCGATCAAGGTTGCACAGGGCCCAAGTTTTTTACGAAGCTTGCTCACATGCGTGTCGACTGAGCGATGGTAGACATGGATGTCTTCCCCCCAGACCGCATTCAGGATGTCATCTCTCACGACCACTTCCCCCGCGTGCACAGCAAAATAGAGAAGGATCTTAAACTCTAATGAGGTGAGTTCAATCTTCTTATATTCGTTCTTGTCTAAAATGCAGACTTCTTGCTTACTTTTATAAATTTGGATTTCCTTCCATTTATAAATGTCCGCGAGACCAAACCGGACTCGGGATTTTTTGAGACTCGATTCTACTCGGGCCCGTAGTTCAAGCACCGAAAATGGTTTGGTGATGTAGTCGTCGGCTCCGGCCGAAAATCCGAGTACTTTTTCTGAAAGGTCCTGATGGCTTGTAAGTAAAAAAATGGGAGTAAGGGCGTGGGAGTTTTGGAGCGAGTTGCAAAACTCAATGCCATTTCCGTCAGGGAGTTCGATGTCGAGTAGGATCAGGTCGTAGGCTTGATTCGCAAGCTCCTCCTTGGCTTCTTCAAGGTTTTTCGACCAACTAAGTTTTCCCACAGGCGCCATGGTCTGTGCCACCATGTTGTAGATCTCTTTGTTATCCTCTACGAGTAAAATTTGGCTCATC
>JAJTIF010000056.1 GCA_021299675.1 Pseudomonadota bacterium
AAAAAGACACTACGCCGTCTACGTGCTCTCAAAAACGGCTTTTCTTAAAACAGTGCAACTGACAGAGAGTTTAAAAAACCTCGACCTCACTTTAGACCTTAAGGGGCCTTTAATGGTGGTCAAAGGTGTCATCAAAAATCTCGAAGACTGGCGCTACCTCCACCGCTTAAGGCTTCAGCACAAAGACCGCGTGGTCTTCCAGGTCGAGGCAGAACAAAGTCTGCGCAGGCTGATTGCCCAGAACATCTACACAGAAGTTTTTAAGGCCGGCCTCTCGAAAGTCAGTTGTCGCTTTATCTACCTTGAGATCGAATGCACGGTGGAGCAGAAGATCGAAGCCTACAAATCTCTTTTTGAATCCCTCACGCTCAACTGGGGAGCAAATTTTGTCTCCAAGCCAAGCCTCCTCTCGCGCACGAACCTCAGACTTAAACTCAAGCTCATTCAGATTGAAGAAACCTCGGGGCAAGAAATTAACTTTGGCCTTTCGCAGCTGCGGGCCCAGCCGCTGGATCTCTTTGAACACGGTCTGCAACGGCTGATTGCTGATAATCAGATCGCACTGGCTGAAAATCATCTCCACATGTCTACGTTGGCTGAGCCAGAAGCACTTGTGCGCGTTGGAAAACCCCATGAAATTGAGGTGGGCGCACAGATTCCTTTTCAAAACATCCGCCCCACGCAAGGAGCGGTACTGGCCCCGATCGATTGGCGTTTTGCCGGTCTTAAAATCATCACAAAACTCGAAGAAGCAGATGGGCAACTGACGCTTGATTATGAAACAGAATTTTCTAGACCCCAGGGAGAAGGTATTTCCGGTTCCAAAGAAAAATCATCCTTGATCGTGCTTCCCAACACTGCTTACCGGCTTTTTCAAATTGGCTACAAAAGCGATAGCCTCGAGCGTGCTCACCTTCCTGGACTCAAAGATATTCCAGTGATCCGAACACTATTCGGGTCGCGCGGCAAGCAATCAACCTATAAGCGCATCGAAGGATATCTTATCTTAGAGGAGGATCTCTAATGCTGGCCCTTTTTAAGGATACCGAGACTCCACTCATTGATCACTCGCTCTGGATGAGGGAAAAATGGCGAGATCTCCTCGATAAGGGTGTACTTCCGGACCAGACTCGCCTGGAGCATCTGTGGAGAAAAGAATTTCCAGAATCTTCTCTGCCTGATTTCACTTGGGCTCAATTGATGAGTAGCCTCTGGCCTCTGGAAAGAGCGAAAGAGGTGCGCGAGATATTTTGTCACTCGCCCCATCTCACAGAAGCCGTGGGAGATCAGGTGGATGCGCTCGAGAATAAATTGGACGCCATTGATTGGAATCTGTGGGTAGAGACCCTGGCCGTTCGCCTCAAAGCGGACTTTAACTATACTCATCCTTGCCATTCGGCTCATCTTCACTTTATGGGGCTGGAGTGGCGAGTGACATTGCTACACACGAGCCTTCAGACTCAAGACTTTCACAAAGTTTTCTTCCGCCAGATCTCTGCCAAAGTTCGTCCACTCCAAGCCTTTGGAATATCCGACCCTGCACTTCTTGAGTCGCTCATGCTCAATCACGAAAACATCCTCATCGCAGGCTCCACGGGCTCCGGCAAAACGACTGTCATGAGCACACTTCTTTCAATGGTCCCAGAAAAAGAGCACGTCGTGATGCTAGAAGACACGCAAGAGCTCCACTCAACTCATCCCCGCCTGACTCGTTTGATCTCCACCCAGAAAGAGGGCCGAAGCCTAAAAGACTACCTTGCTCACACTCTAAGACTTTCTCCCGATCGCATCATTTTGGGTGAAATGCGCTCCCATGAAGTGGTCCCCTACCTTTTGGCCATGAACACCGGCCACAAGGGTCTGCTCTCCACTCTCCATGCCTCGAGCGCGATGGACGCTCTTTTGCGAGTGGCGCAACTCTTCACACTGGCTTCTGGGCAAAAGGAAATGAACTATCAGGAAGTTCTCAAACTCGTCTGCCGCAACGTGGGCTACGTGGTTTTTATGGAAAAGAGAAGGGTCACACAAATCATCAAAGTCTTTGGCAGCGAGGGAGATCAGCCACTTTTTGACCAAGTATTTTAAACAGGGCCTCAACTAGCAATGTGACACTCACCGCCAAGGGATTTTTGAGAGTATGCTCTCACTCATCCCTTGGAGGAACTATGAACTTTATCAACGAATCAACACTGACTGAAATTCAAAACTACCGTTACGCCACTAAACTTTTTGATCGCACCAAGACAATCCCGGCTAAAACCTGGGCCGCTATCGAGCAGTCACTCATCGACTCTCCCTCTTCCTATGGCCTGCAGCCTTGGAAGTTTGTGGTGATCACAGACCCGGCCATTAAAAAAGCCATCCGTCCACAGACGTGGAATCAATCCCAAACGGAAGACGCTTCTCACTATCTAGTGATTTGTGCCAAAGAAAAAATGGACTCGGCTCATGTGGCAAAGTTCATCGACCGCATGGTGGAAGTGCGCGGTGGCGACCGAGCCGCTCTTGCCGGGTATGAGAAGATGATGAACGGTGACGTGGTCACAGGTCCACGCTCACAGGTCTCTTTTGAGTGGGCCGCACGTCAGTGCTATATCGCCCTTGGAAACTTTATGACTTCTTGTGCTCTCGTGGGTGTCGATACATGCCCCATCGAAGGCTTCGTTCCTGGTGAGTACGATAAGATCTTGGGCCTGGAAGGCTCGGGCTGGAGATCTGTCGTTTGTTGTGCTGCTGGATACAGAAGCGCAGATGATAAGTATGCAGGGATGAAGAAAGTGAGATTTGAGAAGAAAGACCTCATCATCAACAAGTAAGATCAAGGTGCCAGCCTCCTGGGTGCCTGGCACCCAGGAGGCTGGCACCTTCTTTAGACGCGGGTCAGTTTCTTATAGGTCACGCGGCTAGGAACATCCGCCTTCGCGCCTTTTCTCTTCTTCAGATCTTCATGATAGTCAGAGAAGTTCCCATCAAACCACACCACCTCTGAATCTCCTTCAAAAGCGAGGATGTGAGTACAGATACGATCTAGGAAGTAACGATCGTGCGAGATCACTACGGCACAGCCAGGAAACTCCATGAGCGCGCGCTCGAGGGCCTGTAGGGTGTTCACGTCGAGATCGTTGGTCGGCTCATCCAAAAGAAGCACGTTGCCTTCTTCTTTGAGAACCTTCGCCAGATGCACACGGTTTTTCTCTCCACCGGAGAGCTCTTTGATGCGCTTAGATTGATCATCACCAGTGAAATTAAATTTCCCGATGTAGGCCCGGGCATTCACTTCTTTTCCGCCAAGCTTTAAGAGCTCAAGGCCGTCGGCGACTTCTTGCATGACCGTCTTATCCCCGTCCATGGCACGGCTTTGATCCACATAGGAAATCTTCACGGTCTCACCAACTTTGAATGTCCCTGCGTCCGGCTTCTCAGCGCCTGTGATCATTTTGAAAAGTGTGGTTTTACCAGCACCGTTGGGTCCGATGATCCCTACGATGCCACCAGGAGGAAGCTTGAAGCTTAGGTTCTCGTAGAGCACCTTATCACCGAAGGACTTGGAAATTCCATTCGCCTCAATCACCACATCACCGAGACGTGGGCCCGGTGGGATGAAGAGATCGTTGGTCTCGTTGCGTTTTTCGTTCTTCGAGTCAGCCAGCATTTTTTCGTAGTTAGCGATACGAGCTTTAGATTT
>JAJTIF010000386.1 GCA_021299675.1 Pseudomonadota bacterium
CATCTTAAGTCCTCGGTAGCCCACAACGACTTTTCCTACGGTCATACCGAGGTAGTCCACGTCGAGCATAATCTTTTCATCTTTATTCAAATAGGGCTTAAACTGCTCCCAAGTGGCTTTTGTCTTATAATCCAGCTCTTTAAGCTCTTGTGGATAGTCCTCCGGGTAGAGGGATTTCACGACCGCAGACACGACGGGTTTCGATTTTGGTTTTGCCTCAGTCTTCGTTTTCACCGGTGTCTTTACAACGGGCCTGCTAGGCTTTGTAACGCTCGCTTGAGACGCATCGGCAACAGGAGCAGGAGTTACTTCTTGAATTGAAAACTTGTCCACATCTTGCTGATCAACGCCGATCTGAACGAGCTGAGAGTCATCAACTTCCTTGTCAGCCTTGAACCACGTGGAAACATCCTTTGGGTTCCAGGCACAGCCAGAAGAAATGACAAGCGTAAGCATGAGTGATGCACAGAGATGGAGAAATTTCATAATGAAATTTTAGGTGCTTAAAGCTTCAGGATCAAGGTGGAGAACTTTTCCAAGAGCTTGAGTAAAACTGTCTTCGCCACTGAGAAAATCCATCTTCACTTTGAGATACACCAAACGTGGGTCACGAGAGACCTGCTTGAGTTTTACCATGTCCTTCTCGGAACAGATGACCACACCTAACTGGTGATTGGCCTTGAAGAGCACTTCGTTTACATCGACTTGCGTGAAAAAGTAATGATCAGAAAAACTAACACGCTCAACTATGTTCATCCCGAGCTGCTCGAGGGAGCGGTAGAACGAATCCGGCGAAGCGATGGCCGTGAGGGCAACCACGGAGAGAGATTTCAAATCAGCCAGATCGTAGATAAGTTGGTCGTGACAGTTGAAGACACCCATCGGACGGTAGAAAATTTCACACCAAAGTGGACCGTGATGGAAGTGCGAGGAGATGAAGTTTTTCAGTGTGAGTCGCTCCTCATCACTGACCATGTCGGCGCGACTGACGATAATCGCATCAGCATCTTTGAGCGCCGTCAGACCTTCACGCATATATCCCAAGGGTGCTGTTTTATAGCGACTCAGCGGCATGGTTGCGTCGAAGAGAACGATGTTAAACGAGCGATAAATCTTGAGGTGTTGGAAGCCGTCGTCGAGAAGCACAACATCTGGGTTTATTTCCGGAAAAAATCTTTTCAGGTTCGCCGCGCGGTTACGACCCACGATCACAGCACCTTTTCGCATTTTTGAGGCGATCATCAGAGGTTCATCGCCGTAGTCATGGGGATTGAGACGAAAACGCTGGCCCGATCTCAAAAGGCCTGCGGATTTTTCAAGCTTCCCTTTGTAGCCGCGAGTAAGAACGACTGGGACCTTGTTTTTTTCAGCCAGATAGTCAGCCAGCCACATGATGGTGGGGGTTTTGCCGGTGCCCCCAAAACTCAAGTTGCCGACGGAGATAACAGGAACCTTAAAATAGTGGCGCTTGATGAAGCCGTACTCATAGCAGGATCTGCGGATGCGATAAAACGACTCCCACAGCCAGGAAAGTGGCATGAGAAAAGCTGATTTTATTTTATCAAGATTCATACTTCATCTCTTTCGCCATCATCTGGCCAACCCGAGTTTCTCCACTCGAAAGCATCTCAGGCAATCGGGCAAGGTCTTCTCTTATTTTTTCCCAATCGGAGCTAGAGCGCCACCATTTTGTTAGGGCGAGGGCCATAAGTTGGGGCTGGGCTTGCTGCTGCAGGAACTCTGGAAACACCATCTTATCTAATATCAAATTAGTAAGAGACACCGCTTTTTGATAGTTGATGATCTTCCTCACAATAAACTCATTAAAAAGACTCGTGTGATAGGCCACGACAGTGGGCACACCCAGAAGGCCCGTCCCCATGGTCACGGTTCCCGATGCGGCCAAAGCCGCATCAGCGTGGAGCAAGTGCTCCGGCAGCTCCTCGGGAGTAATCCAGTGATCTACCCATCCGTGTGCCACTTCAAAGAGCGCCGGATCCAGGTGGGGCACCCTAGATAGGGTCACAACCATCTGTGGGAACTGGGCTTTAAGAATTTTAATTGTCTCAACGAACTTGGGTAAAAGCGGAAGGACCTCGGAGCGACGGCTGCCAGGCAGAACAATCAGATGAGGCTCTCGGAGGAGACGAGGTGACCAGGGACGAACTTGTAATTTCTGAACCTGAGCACTCCACGCTTGCGTTAGCGGATGGGGGATAGAAATCTGCTGACTCACACCTCGATCACGAAACCACTTTTCTTCGAATGGCAGAATGGTAAAAAGTTTGTAGGTACACTTAGATAAGGTCTGCGCTCGCCACGGTCTCCAGGCCCAGGCCTGAGGGGCAACGTAATACCAAACACGGATACCTTTTTTTGATAGCCGCTGAGCCAGACGGAGATTGAAATCTTGAAAATCGATCAGGATCGCGTCCTGAGTTTTTCTTCTCACGGCTTCTTCCGTCAAAAAATCCAGCGCCTTCTTGTAGTAGGCAAACTTCCCGAGGACTTCGCTAAAGCCCATGGTGGAGAAATCTTTAAGATGATAGCAAAGCTCCATTCCGCGGGCACGAAGGAGATCCCCTCCCACTCCCCACAGTTCAATGTCCGGTCGATTTTTTTGTAGTTCTGGCACAAACCCTAGAGCATGTTCTTCGCCGGAGGGCTCCCCTGCAATCAGCAGGACCTTAGCCATAAATTTTAACCGTTGAACGTGTCTCGAGAGCCGACAACACGGCTTCGACAAGCTCTACTGCTCGCACGCCATCACGGCCCGAAACCATAGGAGCTTTCCGCTGAAGGATAGATGCGTAGAAAGCTGTTTGCTCAATCAAAAGATGATCCCTTTTGGCGTAGCTCTCAGTCTGTGTGAATACCCCTTCGCTGATTTGATCTGCGGGGGCATGGGAGATGGTGTTACGAAAGAGATCTACTTTCACCAGGCCCTTACGGCTACAGACTTCTAGCGATCTCTCTTCTTCCACATGGTTTCTTCCCACCGTGATGAAAGCGGTGATGTCATCTTTCAGGCGAAGCTCAGCGGTCACGTGGTCCCAGTGATTGGTGCGAATCTTCTGGCCCCAAGCACTCACGGAAACGACATCTTTGCCAGTCAGCCAAAGCACCAGATCGATGTCATGGATCATCAGGTCTTGCACCACATCTACATCCGTCGCTCGGCCTTTAAAGGGAGCATAACGGTTGATCCGCAGGATCGCGTCTTTCTCGATCAACTTAAAATACTCACTGAGTTTTTCCCAGGCTTCGTGGCAGCGCTCAGAATGACCCACCTGCAAGGTTAGCTTCTTTTCCTGAGCGAGGGCATCGATCTCTTTAGACTGCTGAGTGGTGGAAGCCAGCGGCTTCTCACAAAACACATGCTTTCCAGCTTTCAACAGTTGCATGGCCACGTCGTGATGTAAGCTCGTCGGCGTCACGATGACCGCAGCGTCGAAGTCCGCTTTGATATCTTGCCAGTGGCTTAGAACTTTCACACCGGGATGATCGGCCTGAGCCTTTTGAATATTCGGTTCAAAGGTCTCGATGATGGCCACGAGCTCACAGCTATCCTTGAGCGCCGCCGCTTTTTGTGCGTGCCACTTACCCAAGAATCCGTACCCAATCACGATCGTTTTAACTTTCATGTCGTTATCCAATCATAAAGGGAGCGATCCCGATTTCAGATTTTTTGATGAATTCAGAAATTTCTTTCACAATCGGGTTATTGGAAAACTCTGCCATCAACTCCGGGTGCGAAATAAAAGCACGAGGGGCAAGCGCCGAGGACTCCATGGTCCGGTAAAAATCTACCACCTCAGAGATGATAGCTTTGTCGTGACCCTGACGCTTGAGGCCGATGATGTTAATGCCCTTCAGGCGCACACGGTTTCCATAGGCCGTACAAAAGTTTGGGATATCGCGATCGATCGCGGAACCGCCACCGATGTAGGCGCCGCGGCCAAGGGAGACGAATTGGGAGATCGCCGTACTACCGCCGATGATCACACGGTTACCGATGTTCACGTGACCCGCGAGCATGACAGCGTTCACGAAGGAAACGTTGTCACCAATCGTGCAGTCGTGAGCGATGTGACAAGAAGCCATAAAGAGCGAGTTGTTTCCGATGACCGTTTTTCCATCTTGCTTGAGAGTTCCGCGGTGAATAGAAACGTATTCCCGGAAATTATTTCCGTCCCCGATGATTGTTTGCGTCGGCTCGCCTTTGTAGGAGTTATCCTGCGGAGGAGCGCCAATAGAACAGAACTGGGAGAACTTATTATTTTTTCCGATGGTGGTATGGCCTTCGACCACAACGTGGCTGATGAGTTCGGTCCCTGATCCAATTGAAACATGCGGGCCCACGAGACAGAAAGGTCCAATTTTTACCCCCTCAGCGATCTTAGCTTCGGGATGGACACTGGCGAGAGGATGAATTTGTGTGCTCATAGATTACTCCAACTTAAGACTGGCCATGAAACTTGATTCACTGATGAGCTCACCCTTACAGTGAATCTCCGCCGAATAATTCGTCATGATTCCTCTGACTTTAGTGAGTGTCGTGGTGATATCGAGCACCATTCCAGGGACAACAGGTTTTCTAAATTTTGCTTTTTCTACAGCTAAGAGGGCCACATCAAGCTTGGCTTCTTCGAGAGGTCCCTTGATAGCGTGGATCATGAGGAAGGCCGAAGCCTGGGCCATCATTTCTACCTGCACCACTCCCGGGAGGATGGGGTGCCCGGGGAAGTGACCCTCCAGAACTTTAGTCTGTTCATTCACGGTATACCGGCAGTGGGTTTTTCCACCGACGAGCTCCGAGGGGATCAAAGGCTTGGCTTTTTCTCTCACCGCTTCAGGCAATTCGACTCCAACCACCTCGTCGATGAAGAGGAAGGGATCTCTGTGCGGGAGAAATTGCATGACTTGTTTCTTATTCATTAGCATCACTAACTCCTAACTTTTGAGAGCGTTTTTTCTCACCCAAGCAACAGTGCGCATCCACTCTTTAATGTCCTTAGCGGGGTGACCTCCGAGGACGGACTTCGCGGGAAAGACAGCTCCTTCATTAATCATGGCTCCACCAGCACACTGAGTCCCCATCCCGAGATGAGAATCAGGGCCAACGGCTACTCGACCGCCGAGCACTACGAAATCTTCTAAGACGGCACTGCCAGCGACACCAGCTTGGCCACAGAGCACACAGCCCTTACCGATTTTCACGTTGTGAGCGACCTGAACTTGATTATCAATTTTTGTTCCACTGCCGATCACCGTCGGAGTAAAGGCCCCCATGTCGATGCTGCAGTTGGATCCGATCTCAACCGAGTCGAGGATCTCTACGCCGCCCATGTGCCAAATCTTGTGGTGCACACCTTTATCGAAGACGTAGCCAAAACCATCGCTCCCCACAGTCGTGTTAGCGTGAATACGTACATTTTTTCCGATGCGAGTGAAGGGCATCAGCGTCACGTTCGCGAAGAGTTCTGTGTTCTCTCCCACGCTGACGTGACTGGAAATCACCACTCCG
>JAJTIF010000418.1 GCA_021299675.1 Pseudomonadota bacterium
CGAGACCCAGACGTGTGCGCTCGAGGAGCTCACGCTCCTGAGTGAGTTCACGAAACTCAAGGGAGAGCGTGCTGCGGAGAAGACTTGAGCGATGATGCCAAGCAGCTCCTAAATTGATTTGCTGACGATTGGGGGCGATTTGAGATGTTGACCCTTTTGGTACACTGAATTCCGTGTTTAAGATATCTAGTCCAACGAGTGAAACGACAAATTGCTCAGTTCCATTTCTCACCACGTGTTCAAAGGCCCCATCAAAGCCCCAGCTCGACCCCTGAACCATTCCTAAGCGATCGAGAATGTCCTCAATCTCTGAGCCATTATTAATGGCATCTAATATGTCGGTGCCCGTTAGAGCGAAGGAGTTATAAATCCCCCGCCGCTTGATGTACTTGGCACTAAAGCCCAGAGTGGTTTGCTGACCAGAGACACTCTTTCCGCTGACTCTCCCAGAGGTCAATGGGATTGCCAGGCCCGTCACGAACCCACGATCCGAGCGGTAGTCCACGTCGAGCGTCGGCGCAATTTTATTTCGCAGTAAAAGATCTGCTTGTTCCGCAGCAATAAAACTAAAGCCGAAATTAAAGAGCTTGAAACCCGGTACGTAATGAGTGGAAATGTGCACGGGGTAATTCATCATCACATCAGAGATTCCCTCTGGGGTGTCTGGTAAATTATCAAAGCGATCCATGTCTCCCAACACATTGGTTCCACCGACTGAAGGATTGATTGGATAGAAAGTAAAATCGCGCTGATGCCGAGCGAGTGCTGCAGGATTATAGAAGAGGGTGAAGTCATCGTTAGCCACCGAGGTCCAGGCGTCCCCCATCAAGAGCCCCTTGGGTGATCGTATGCCAACTGGAGCGATGTAGGCCTGTGCTGAAAATGAAAGGAGGAGGAAAAAGAAAAATACCTTCACAGCAAACCGCCTTCAAACACGGCGGCGAAGTAGTACTGACCGACTTCATTATCAGCATTCAAGATCGTTTCGCACTCGCTTTGACTGCGCACCTCTAAGAAGTCCTGGAAGTCCGGATCAGGAATAGACTGAGCTTGAGTGAGCACCGTATCGAGCGTGGCTTTAAGATCAACGATGGCGCCCAGAGCATCGTTAGCAGAAAAATCAATGTTGGTCAGAATATCGATCAGATTGTTCACGATCACGACACCGTAGCAGAGGCGACGGTTGACGATCGCGTTGGTCAGGCCAGGTGTGGCGGTGTTGAGCTGCGGATGACCCACCGGCGTATTGCCCGAGTTACATCTTCCGCCCGTGTCCGCCGAGTCAGCAATCGTGGTTTGAATGAGACCGGGATAAGGGTAGTAACAATTGTTGGTGCCGCCCCCGAGCCCCTTCTGTCCGGTGGCATTGACGTTGCCGTAGTAGTAGTTGAAGCGACCGAGCTGAGTTAGTAGCATGAAGAGAGACTGCATGCTCAGGTTGTTGGCTTGGCGCTGACCAAAGAGAGTCACCAGGTTGGTATACGAGGGTGTGGTTTGCCCACCGGCGTAGAGCAGAACATCCAACGCTCTCTGCACGTCGAGAAATGAGTCTGGTTCAGGAGCTGTCTGAGGGGCCATCGTGAGCGTCGTCACGGAACCAAAGAAACTGGCAACGTTCGAGGAAATTACACCAACGTCCGCAAACAAACTTAACTCACTGTAGCTTCCTCGACACGCGTAAGCGGAGGCAAGGGTGCGCAGATAAAGTGCATTGGTGTTTTGTCTGCCAATTTTTTCTAATTCTTCGATGGCTTTCTGGCAGTCTGGTGTGGGAAGCGAGAGGTAGTAGAGTGCCGTATCGATCCCATCTTCGATTTTTTCTTTGGTCCCAGACGAGCAAGCCCCCAGAGTGAGAACACTCAAGAGCACAAGCAAGCGGGTGATGAATGGTGCGAATCGGTTGAACATGGGCAGCTATCCCCCATAAATATTATAGAGGCAGGGACCCTTCTCCCCTAGGCGGGGAGATTATTCCCTAAGCTTGAGTGAGATAGCTGGTTAATCGCTCGAGGGCTTCCTGGAAGGGGACTTCTTCCATGGTTAAACTCATCCTGGCTGAATTCGTGAGACCAAAATCACTGCCCGGAACCAATACCACACCATGCCGCTCAAGAATCTCCTGACAGATGGCCGCTGAGTGGTCCCCTTCCCCGTGCTCTTCGATGTAGCGAGAAAACATGGGAGAGCGAGAGAAATCCAGCATGAAATAGAATGCCGAGTGAGATTGGTACCAAAGATTTTGCAGGCCCTTCTCGCGGAACATCTCGCGCACCAAGGACGCCGATTTGCGCAAATGCACGCGCACAGGTCCCAGAAATTTTTCTTCTAAACCATTATCAAACTCCAGCAGTGCCCGCTGGATCAGAGAAGATGGGCCACTGGTAGCCTGGCCTTGGATACGGGTGATTCCAGCCACGACTTGCGAAGGAGCTATCGCCCAGCCGAGACGTAAACCGGTGGCAGCAAGAGTTTTTGAAATCGCTCCAATACTAATCGTTCTTTCTAAAAGCTCCGGCGCGTGCTGATAGAAATAGGTGGGAGCTGGGTCGTAGTACACCAGGCTTGAGTAGACTTCGTCAGAGATGATCCACAGATCTGGATAGTCCTTAAGCACCAGCGCCAGGAACTTCATCCACTGCTCACTGTAGTGTACTCCGGCCGGATTATTCGGACTGTTCACGATGATGGCTTTGGTGCGCGGAGTGAGGGCCTTCACGATGTCTTCCATCGCAGGAGAAAAAGCATCGAAGACGTTACTTTTAATGGTGATGGGGACACCACCCCAGAACTTGATCATCTCCGGGTAGCTCACCCAGTACGGCGCCAGTAGGATGACTTCATCGCCCGGATCAATCAGCGCTCCTAACGCAAAGTAGATCGATTGCTTTGATCCGTTGGAGAGAATCACATCGAGGTTTTCATTCGAGATGTGCCTGCTCTTGGCATGCTGATCCGCGATTTTTTTTCTGAGCTCTCCTACTCCCGCGACGGGTGAGTATTGATAACTTTTGAGAAAGTTCAACTGAGCCTGAATTTTTTCGATGAACTCCTGGGGTGGCTTGATGGGCAACTGACCCGCCGATAAGTTATACACGACCTGCCCCTCATCCATCATCTTAGAGGCTTTCTCGTTGAGGCTTTGAGTGATGCTATCGGAGACACCCTTAACGCGCGAACTTAAATGCATAACTACCCTTTAACCTTCTTGAGTTCTTCCAACACCCGAGGGGGGACGAATTGGGAAATATCACCACCGTGGCTCCAGACTTCTTTGACCAGCGAGGATGAGACATAGAAGAGTTTTTCAGAGGTCATTAAGAAAACGGTGTCGAGCTCAGAGTGGAGCTTGCGATTCATGGAGGCCATCTGGAATTCCACTTCGAAGTCGCCGGTGGGTCTCAGACCTCTCACAATATGACCGATCTGGTGTTGACGTGCATACTCAACCACCAATCCATCCCAGGCTTCGACTTTAACCTTGGGCTGGTTCGCAAAAATTTCTCGAAGCAGTTTTAATCTTTGATCCTGCGTGAGCGTTGGTTTCTTCGTCGGCGACACGGCTACCAGTAAAGTGAGTTCATCGAAGAGAGAGAGCGCGCGCAGAACGATGTCCTGGTGCCCATTGGTAAAGGGGTCAAAAGTGCCGGCATAGAGAGCTTTTCTAAGAGGCAAGCAACACATCCTTGTTAAACTTTGAACTAGTGTATCGCGCTTAGAGCTTTCCTACCAGCAGCCAATGCTGACCTTGACTGACCTCTTTGATCACATTGAGACGCTGTCGTTGTGCGGCAAGAGAGACACCCTTTTGCTCGTCACTTTCAATCCAGATCTCTCCTTGAAAACCTTTTAAATGGTCCCATAGCTCTTCGTAGAGCTGATGCTCCTCGTAAGGAGGATCAAAAAAGATCACGCTCTTCTCTCCCCAAGCGCGCGGGTGGGCCGCCAGTTGTGGGAGAAGTTTCCTAAAATCAAGCTGAGATTGGTGAATACTTTCGCCCTCGAGCAGCCCCATCTTTTGCTTAAAGTTAGCCACATTTTTTTCTAAGACTTTTTGCGCCACTCGATTGATCTCATTGAGCCAGATTTCCTGCGCCCCTCTTGAGAGAGCTTCCAGTCCCATGGATCCGGAGCCCGCGCACAGGTCGATAAACAAGTAATCATCCCAGGCTTGGCGCCAATCAAATAAACGTCTTTTGAGGAGAACAGAAGTTGGTCGAGTAATATTTTCGGGAGGGGCCTGGAGTTGAAACCCTCGGGCGCGCCCTCCCAAAAGAGAGATGGCCACTGATTAAGCAGCTTTTTTAGCGGCCCCAGCTTTGGACATCGGCAGATGAAAGCTCGCCCCTGAATCCATGGCAATCTGAAGACCCTCATCAGAGATCTCAAGAGAAACAGACTGACCATTGACTTCAAAAGCTAAGCTAAGCGTCATCTGTCCCTCAACCTTAAAGGCAAGTGAAGAATGACCCGCAGCTACTGGAGCATGATGCACCGGCGCTTCAACTTTTTTCATGGGAACAACTTTTTCTGATTGATTGGTTTTATGCACAACTTCTTCAATAGGTTTGGCGACTAATTCTGCCAAAACTTCTGGCTCAGTGTGATCAATAGCTTCTACATGTTCTTCTTCAGGCTCGGCTTGCGCCTGAGGCTCTTCGGCAGGTGCAGCATCCACAGACTCAGCGAACTCTTTTTCAAGATTCTCAATCTCGTTCATGATGTCCGCTAGTTCATCATCATTAAAACTTTTATCCATGACACGCTCCTGCGAATGTTGCAAAAAAATCTTGTTTAAGGGTAATGCCCCTTGTTCGAATTGGCTTATCGGCTGCCAAACATCAAAGCTTTAGCAGTATGAATATGAGGAAATGCTAGTTTTTTTTCCATGACAAAGAGCTTGACTGGATATCAAATAGCCGAGCTTAAAACATGTAATTTCAATAGTTTTGATTGACACGAGTAAGAGGATTTCCTTTTGAGTCATAAGCCATTTCTAGCAGGCCATTGGTTGGCCCGTGATATTGAATCGCTTCAAAAGCCCCACAAAGAGGATCTGTCGCCTATTCCGTCAACTGCGCCGGTGAAAAATAAATTTCCCAGCTTTAATAACAAGTATAGAAAAAAAGTCATCCCTCAGGCTTCCGCTCAGATTCCCTTAGGTTTCCAAGCGGCCCAGTGTTTTACGCCTGGCTGGCGCGGGGATTCACTGACTTCTAAGGCTTCAAGTAAGTTCACTCTTCTCTTGGATACTCTCCAGGAGGACGTCGCAAAAACGCTGACCGTGCAGGAGTTTAATCGCTCCCTCTCGCTTGGGATCTACAATGAGTTTCTCTCGTACGCCAAGGAAGAGGGTGCTCTCGAGTGCGAGCTCGATGATTTGGCCCGCTTTTGGAAGGCGCTTAAGTCAGACTCCACCGAGGAGAGACCAGAGATCCTGAATGCGTTTATTCGACTCTACTGCTATCGGGTAGCGGTGATCACGCTCTTTAAGTTGCGCTTTATCAGCATGCTCTCACTCAAGGCTAATATTCCCTTGAGCAATCGCTGCTCTCAAAATCCCAACCACTGGCTCGCCCAGATTTTCAAAACAGGCACGCGCCACGAACTCAAAGCGCGCGTAACGGAAGCCAATATCTTTTCTTGGTACCGTCCAAAAAATGACCTGACACCAGTGATTGAAGATTGGATGAAAAACTCAGTTGAAGTCACGATTGCTGAGCTCATCAAGCTGACCTCTCCACGGGTGCAAGGAGAGAAGGCCAATTCCGTTTACTCACACTCTCTTTCTCACTTAAACTTCGGTCTCTTCCTCAATAGCCTTTTGATTAACTTTCCGCTCTGGATGGAAGCCATCGAGCCCCTTCCTTACTGCAAGTTTCAAACGCCTGAGGAATTAGAAATCATCAGCTGCAAGTAC
>JAJTIF010000225.1 GCA_021299675.1 Pseudomonadota bacterium
ATCGATGGTTTTCTGGGACAGAAATAAACCGCCCGAGAGTTTTTCTTTTTTGGTTTCAGCCACCGGATGGAAGAGAGAAATGGCTTTGAGCCGCGGCGACTCTAATAAGCCCATAAACTCCAAGATTCCTGTGATGGGAGCAGAGAGCGAGACGGTGTCTTGCTTGAGCTCACAGGCCCAAAGTGGTTTGAATGAGAGCAAAATAAAGAGGCTAAAAACCTTCATCATCCAAAAGCCGATTAGCCAATTGGTCACAGTACTCATTTTGGGGGTGACCACTGTGGCCTTTCACCCAACGAATCTCCACGTCAGGAAAGCGTGACTTGAGAAGATCGATCTCCTGCCAGAGTTCTAGATTTTCAGGAGTTTTACCATCTGCTTTTTTCCAGCCTCGACTCTTCCAGCCCATGACCCATTGATTCAGACCATCGCAGACGTATTTAGAGTCCGTATAGAGGAAGATTGGTTTAAACTGATCCATCGGGTGGGCCAAAAGAAAGCCCTCCAACTGGTGAAGAGCTCCAATCACGGCCTGGATCTCCATCTTATTATTAGTGGTTAAAATCTCATGCCCACAGGATTCAAAGATAATCTGCCCCTCATGATTTTGGGCCACGCAAGCCCAGGAGCCGGGACCAGGGTTTCCTCGACAGGCCCCATCTGTGTAGAGGCCCAAGCCCTGGGGGAATGTTTTAAGCTCACCCGGAGCCGAGAGACCCCCTAAGCTCTTTGAAACAGTTTCCGGGACCTTTTCAAGGGCAGCTTTAAGAGTCGCAATCGCACCCTCGAGATCCGTTGACATGAGCTCGTGATCGACCAGGGCCTTTTCAATCTTAGACAAGTTTTGCTGAAGCTTCTTCAAAATAAACCTTTTTGAGTGGTCAGAATTAATGCATCGCCCATTCTTTTCAAGCCCACTACTCCCCTGTATGATCTCTCTCATCAAGGGGAGCCATTTGGAAGCACAATTTTCCATAAAAGTTTATAAGCAATATTTCAACTTTGCAGCTTCGCACTTCATGATTTTTGAAAATGGCACCCGCGAACCACTTCATGGGCACAACTATCGTGTTATGTTTCGTGGAGTCGCCCCAAAACTTTCTGGCGACATGGTGTTTGATTTCCTCGATATCAAACCCATTGTCCGCGATATCTGCAACACCCTCGATCACAAGCTGATTATTCCTAAAGACCACCCTTTGTTGCGGATCGATCGGGCCGAGAGCAACACCGTGATCACCACGCCCGATAAGTGTGTCTTTAGCATCCCCACCACGGACGTACTCCTCCTGCCCATCGTGAACTCGAGTGCTGAGTTGATTGCCATGTACATCAGCTCAGAAGTGAGACGACTCGTGGATGAAAAATACAAATTTAAGTTTAGTGAATTAGAAATTGAAGTCGAAGAGACTCCCGGCCAGTCGGCGGTCTACATGCACAAGGAAAAGGATCTATGATTTTCAGTGAAATTGAGCCAGGTAAAAGTGTTGAGGGGTACCCCATCCCCGCCTATAAAACTGATGTGAAGGCGCAGAAGTACTTGTACCTTATGGCGGGCACTCATGGTGATGAAGTCGAAGGTATCCATGTGCTTAAGGAGCTCTTTAATTGGCTTAAGAATGAGCACTCGCTGAAAGATTTTCCCATTGTCGTGATCCCGATACTGAACGTTGACGGCTACCGCGCCTCCACGCGTGTGAATGCCCACATGGTCGACCTTAACCGCAATCTTCCGACCGGCGACTGGACCCCGGAAGCCAGCGAAGCCAAATATAACCCAGGCCCTAAGCCCCTATCTGAGCCCGAGAATATCTACCTCATCAAGCTTCTCGATAAATTCCCGCCTGCGCTCATCATCTCGTTTCACTCATGGAAACCCATCCTGAATTACAACGGTGATTCCCAAGACGTAGCCGAGTACCTCTCGCAGTTTAATAATTATCCGATTGCAGGTGATATCGGGTACCCGACTCCGGGGTCGTTCGGTGCTTATGTGCCAGAGAAATATAAGGCTGGAGTCCTCACCTTCGAATGTCCACCTCTCACAGATGAGCTTGGTCTGAAAGAGATCTGGGAAGAAAACAAAGTTGGACT
Organism: Pseudomonadota bacterium; assembly: GCA_021299675.1. GTDB lineage: Bacteria > Bdellovibrionota > Bacteriovoracia > Bacteriovoracales > Bacteriovoracaceae > UBA6144. The sequence goes on from JAJTIF010000225.1 coordinate 2,095, forward strand.
CATGAACTTTATGCAAAGTGAATTACTGATAAAGAAAATGAAATAAAAAAAGCCTCCCAAAAGGGAGGCTTTTTTTTTGCGATTAACTCGCTTTGGTGAATTTGATAACTTCGACGGGACAGGCTTCAGCCGACTCCTGAATCCTCAAACCATTGTCCAGTGGTGCTCCAGGACGAATGATACATGTATCAGCGAGAACTTCAAAAACTTCTGGGTAGATATCTTCACAGGCATTACAAACGATACAGCCTGGTTCAATCCACACCTTTGCCACAGTAAATGTAGGAAGAGCAGCAGCAGGGGCACCAGCCGCTCCGGCAGCAGGAGCTCCTGCGAACTCACCTGCAAACATAGGATTGGTAGCGAGCTTTAACATGGGGCCTTTGCCTGGAACCGTGTCCGCAATGAAGCTTCGAATAGGAACATCAATCGGCGGTTTAGAGACCGATTTTACATCTAGCTTGTGGCGCTTAATGAATGAAGGAACTGTCTCAGATGATTTCATCACAAGATTTCTGAACTTCGGACCGCTCATGTCGAATTGGAAGACAACTCCGTCGCGAGTTGAGCTTAGTTCAACCTGCACAGTAGCTTTATCAAAACCTTTAGCACCCAAAAGACCTAGAAGGCCTGGACCCATGTCGACTTCTAGAGCAAAACTTGAGCGTTGAGTTTCAAGCTTTTGCATGACCTCAGCTTGAGTGGGGCTGCCAAAGGGATTAAAGAGGCGCAAACGAAGGGTATCAATCGCCGCTGGTTCTTTGGCGCTATTCCACTTGAAACCGAGAGCGAAATGATTGCCGGGTTTCTGAGTTCTCAGAATAGTGAGTTTAGGTTTACCAAATAGAGTTTCAAAAGTTCCAAAGAGCATGCTGATAGCCGCTAAACCTAGCACGAGGTTGAGAACAGCAAATAAAGCGATACCCATGGCCATAAGACTAGTTGTCACATCAATCTCCTGAAATAAACTTCATTTCTATCATAGCCTAAAAAAGGCTAAAAATGAAAGCTAAGTCCTCGAGTTTTATTGGCCGACTAACGCGAATCTAAGTACAATCCCAGCCTATGATGAAGCAGGTTTTAAGAGGTTTGGGTCTGATTTGGGTAGCAATCTCTGCTCCTCTAGTTTTTTTATTGTTAGTCCTCCCCGTCTCCATCATCGCTGCCCCTTTTTCTCTCGTCCCACGGGTCCGTTTGGTCAGAAAATCCTGGCAGGCCTTTGGTTATTTTACAATTAAGTACGCCACTTTTGCCACGATGCACATAGAAGATAAAAGACCACCCGAACTCAAGCGCTATCCATTCCGAGGGCTCTACATTGCTAATCATCAAAGTTATATGGATATTCCTTTGATCCTCTCCCAGTACCAGGTCCCGCCCATCATGAAAAAAGAAGTCTTGTATCTTCCCGTGCTGGGCTTTCTGGCTTGGGTGGCCGGAGCACTGGTGGTGAGCCGAGGCAAAAGAGATTCAAGGAAAAAAGTTTTCGTCAAAGCCCGGGAGCGATTGGTCACTCACAACTATGGGCTGCAGTACTACCCGGAGGGCACACGCTCTAGGGATGGTAAACCTAAGGACTTTGCGGATCTCAAGGTGACTCTGCTGCATTTGGCGTTTGAAGAAAATATTCCCGTCATTCCGGTGAGTATGTACGGCACAAGTCACATTCTTAAACATGGCGAATTCATTCACTTCGGAAAGAAGGTGGGAATTATCACTCATGAACCTTTGGAGCCAAAGAACTACGCATCAGCTAACGAGTTCGCTCGCGCTGCCTGGGATGTGGTTAAGTCTGGCTACTCTGAGCTTGCTTCAAAGCTTCAAAATTAATCACCGTTTTCCATTCGTCATTTTTTTTCTGAACTAAGCCCCAGTTCTCTCCTTCACTCATCATCCACGCATACTCACCAGACACCGTCTGGGAAAGCCTCGACGAGAGCCCATTGAGAAACGCGCGCTTTCTCATCTCTGGTAGCTCGAGCAGAGGGAAAGGAATGACCTCCTCTGGTTTGAGAGCTTTGGCACTAAAATCGGTGGTGAGCGCTTGAGGTCTGAGCGAGTTCTCCATGGTCAAACTTCCGATGCTCTCCCGCACCAGCGCACTTAAGCGGCCAATGGTTCCCAGCTCCCGGGCGATGTCTTCGAAGAGTGTGCGGATATAGGTTCCCGAGCTCACGGTGGCCCTGAAACAGAGGAAGGGATATTGGTACTTCACCACTTCAAACGAGTGGATGAAACGTTTTACAGGCTCTTTTTTGATCTCTACACCTTGTCGCGCCCACTCGTGGAGGGGCTTACCTTCAAACTTCGTAGCCGAAAAAGCTGGTGGGGCTTGCCAGTAGTCTCCTCGAAAAATTTCCAGACGCTCTTTCACAAACTCAAGATCAAACTGAGAGATCACCTGCTGCGAGTAAGGCGAGAAGTCGGTTTGTTTTATTTCTCCTTGCCAGTCAGCGGTATCAGTTTGAATCCCTAAACGACCAACAGCCAGATAAGTCTTGGGCAGATGAGCATGGACAAAATCATTCAGGCGCGCGGCTCCACCCACACCCACGAGCAGGACTCCACTGGCGAAGGGATCGAGTGTACCGAAGTGTCCCAGCCTATGGGGATCGTCAGGGAAATGTCGCTTAAAGAGACGGACCAGATCAAAGGATCCCATGCGAGCGGGCTTATAGAGATTGAATATGAGTGGAGGACTATTTTTTGTCCTCACCCTCGGCCTTAAGAAGATTGGCTATTTTTTGCTCATCTTCAAATTGTGAATCATAAACGAAATGGAAATCCGGAACGTGACGAACTTCAAGCCTCGAAGCCAGGAGTGTCCGCAGACGACCTTTGATAGCGGCGATCGCTTCAGCGCAGTCCCCGCGCTTTTGCGAATCAAAGGTATCCCACCAGACCTTGGCATTAGCGTAGTCATCAGAGAGTTCTACGCGCGTGACAGTCACGAAAGTGAGGCGTGTGTCCGAGAAGTCGCGACGAAGAGCTGTGTTGATCGCATTGCGAACCAGCTCTTCGTACTTAGGCTTCGAACTGACTTTAGATCTTCCGCTCACGAGATTCCTTAGAGAGTCACTGATGACTCAAGAGTACGTTTGCGTGTTTCAAGGATATAAGCCTCAACAACGTCATCTTTTCTCACGTCGTTGAAGTTCTCAAGGCCTAGACCACACTCGTAGCCATTCTTCACTTCTTTCACTTCATCTTTGAAGCGCTTCAGTGTTGAGAGCTTACCGTCATAAACAATCTTGCCGTCACGGAGAAGACGGATGCTACAGCCACGTTCAATTTTACCATCGATCACACCGGCACCAGCCACCATTCCCACTTTCGGGATATTAAAGGTGTCACGGACCTGAGCTCTACCGATATAGACTTCGAACTTCTCGGGGGTCAGCATGCCTTCAAGGGCCAAAGTCAGATCATTGATCAGTTCGTAGATGATAGAGTAGGTCTTGATATCAACACCTTTCTCTTCAGCAATACGACGAGCAGAGGTCACAGGACGCATATTAAAACCAATGATGTAGCCCTTCATGGAACTCGCCAGGAGCACGTCATTGTCGGTAATAGCTCCTACACCGCCACTGATAACTTCGGTCGCCACTTCGGCGTTTCCAATTTTTTCAACTGCATTCTTAATGGCTTCGAAGCTTCCTTGAACGTCAGCACGGACGATGAGCTTAAGAATCTTTTTCTCACCCTCAGGTCCTGACTTAGATTCTGCAAAGAAGTCCTCAAGTGAAGCTGTCTTAACTTCCTGAGTTTGAGCGAGGAGTTTTCTCTCGTTGATACGGTTATCAGCGATCTTCTTCGCTTCGCGCTCGTTCTTCACGACGTTTACAATGTCACCTGGTTGAGGCACGCTTTCAAGTCCGAGGATCTGGATCGGAGTGGAAGGGCCCGCTGAGTCCAAGTTCTTACCTTGGAAGTCAGTGAGAGTTCTCGCTCTTCCGGCCGTTTCACCCACCACCAGTGAGTCACCCTTATTCAGGGTACCTTTCTGGATGAGAATAGTTGCAACGGGTCCACGGCCAACTTCGACCTTGGATTCAATGACAACACCTTCAGCAGCACCTTTGTTTTCAGAACGCAGTTCCATCACTTCAGCTTGGAGCTGGATGTTCTCAAGAAGATCATCAATCCCAAGTCCAGTGTGTGCAGAAACAGGCACATAAATCGTTTCGCCGCCCCACTCTTCTGGAGTGAGTCCATATTCCATGAGACCTTGCTTCACCTTGTCTGGGTTCGCACCTGGCTTATCCATTTTGTTGATAGCGATGATCATCGGCTTTTGAGCATTTTGACAGAACTTAATCGACTCAACTGTCTGAGGCATGACACCGTCATCAGCGGCCACAACGAGGACGACAATATCTGTCACGTCTGCTCCACGCTGGCGCATATTAGCGAAAGCCGCGTGGCCAGGAGTGTCCAGGAATGTGAGAGTCGCATCTTTAACTTTAACTTGGTAAGCACCAATGTGCTGAGTGATACCGCCAGCTTCACCATCGGCTACTTTCGCTTTCCGGATATGATCCAAGAGAGATGTTTTACCGTGGTCGACGTGACCCATGATCGTGATTACAGGACTTCTCACTGGAAGCTTACTGACATCATCCACCAAAACCTTACCAATGACCTTGTCTTCATTGAAGGCAACGTTTTCGACACGGTAGCTGTAGAGAGCAGCGATCTCTTCAGCGAGCTGAAAACCGATGTAGTCATCAGGGTTCACGAGGAGATTAATGCTCAGAACTTTATTGGCGAGGGATTCGAAGCGAACAGATAGTTTTTGAGCCAGCTCTTCAGCCGTACAACCATCATGGACATTGATAAAGCGCTTAGAATCTTTGACTTCTGTGATACGAGTCTGTTGTGTTGATCCAGAGTACACTTTTTTCTTTTTGGCAGGAGTGTAGATGGTTCTACCCACAAGAGCTGAAGCGAACTTCAGCTCTTCATCTGCTCGAATGAGAGTAACATCTTTAGCTTTCGCTGAGGTTTTCTTCGCGACGAGAGAAGCGAGATCGCCCATTCTCTTCTTTGATTTATCATCATCATCATCCGACTCAAGTTCCGTGTTCGCCGGAGCCAGATTACTTCTAACGGCAGGGGCTGCAGAGTCTTTTTTCTCAGGAGTGAAGACAGGTGTGAACGAGTGCATTCTCTCTTCAAGATAATCTTTCTTCGCCCCTGGTTTTACGACTCCAGTCGCAGCCTCTTCTCGACGGATCTCAGCTTCTTTCTGAGCAATCGCAGCAGCTTTCGCAGCGGCGACGCGGGCATCTTGATCCGCTTTCTTCTCATCTTCTTTTTGCTGCTTGGTCTTGCGGATAACCACTAAACCGCGAGGCTTATCGTCGATGTATTCTTTTTCTTTGACCGGTGGCTCCACTGTTTCAGGGGCAGCGACTTGAACCTGTGGCTCTGGAGCGGCTTCTTGAACCGGGGTAACGGGAGTTTCTTCGACCGCCTCATCGGATGCTTCAGCGCTAGAATCTTCTTCAGCCGCTGAGTCGGACTTTGCCGAAACTTTTTTGACAACTTTCCTAACAACAGCTTTTTTCTTAGGTGCAGATGCCTGCTTTGCAGCCCCAAACTCAGCTGTCGCCTTCGCAACTTCTTCGTCAGAGAGGGCCACCATGTGGTTTCGTACATTCATCCCGATGGATTTCAGTTTCTCAACCAACTCGATAGCACCGATACCTAAGTCACTAGCTAGTTCGTATACCTTTTTCGCCATTTGCTCTTATCTCCAGTTACCCAACATTCATCTAAAGTCTTCTGTCATCAAATTACTTAAGTTTAAATGCCGCGAGCTCCTCACGAAGGCGACGTTCGGCGTCGCTGAATTTATTATCTCCGCCGCCAGTCTTTTCAGAACCTGGGGCTTTATCTTTTCTGACCATTGAGTTCTGCTGAGGTACCGCACTGGCAGAAACGATCTCACCTTCCATCACAATATCAGACTTGATATCTGGGTTGTTGAGGGCTGTAGCGGCTTGAGCCACGAGTTCTTTGGCATCCACAGAAGTCTTCCCAGTCAGACGAGCAATCAAATCTGGCTCAGAAGCTGAGAGGTCGATAATGTTCATGATGCCGTTCTGCACGAGCACCTGAGCTGTTGGCTCATTGAGGCCCGCAAGTTGCATAAGGTTCTCAACTGCAAGCTTCACACGCTCTTGGAGTTTTGACTTAGAAATGATGTTGATCTTCCAGCCAGTCAGCATCGCCGCGAGACGCACGTTCTGGCCTCTACGACCAATCGCCAAACTCAATTGATCGTCTTCTACAATCACATCGAGGGTGTGGTCCGGGTTATTGATATTGATAGATTGGATTTCAGCTGGGCGAAGAGATTCACGGGCAAATGACTCCACATCTTCAGAGAAGCGAACGATATCGATTTTTTCACCCTGGAGCTCATTAACGACGTTTTGTACGCGAGAGCCTTTCATACCCACACAAGCACCGACTGGATCGATGTCACGGTCAACAGTATAAACCGCAACCTTTGCGCGGTAGCCTGGCTCGCGGGCAGCAGCTTTAATCTCAATGGTTCCATCAAGGATTTCTGGAACTTCGTTCTCGAAAACCTTCACGAGGAACATAGGAGATGTACGGCTCAAACGGATCTCAGGACCTCTTGAAGTCATAACCACTTCTGAGAGATAGGCCTGGATGCGGTCACCCGGCTTAAACGCTTCTCCGAAGATAATTTCTTTCTTAGGAAGGATGGCGTCGGCTTTACCAAGGTCTACGATGACGTTGCCTTTCTCGGAGCGACGAGCAATCCCTGTCACGAGCTCCCCTTCACGGTGCTTGAACTCAGCAAAAAGAATATCTCTTTCAGCGTCACGGACTTTTTGAAAAATGATCTGCTTAGCCGTCTGGATGTCGACACGTGAAAAACCTGGGTTATCAATCTTGATACCTAGCTGGTCACCAAGCTCACACTCTTCGTCGAGTTTCTTAGCTTCAACGTGCTCAATTTCGATGATCGAGTCACGGACTTTATCCACAACGTTTTTGTATTGGTAAATTTCAACTTCGCCGTCACCTTCGTTATAGCGAGCTTCGTATTCACCTTGGATGCCAAATTTTTTACGAGCTGTGACCAAGAAGGCCTGCTCAATTGCACCTACGATGATGTCTCTTTTGATGCCACGGTCTTTGCCGAGTTGCTCAATGACGCGTCCGAGTTCTGAGAAGTTCACGCCTATCTCCTTATCTTTTCTAGTCTAGCCTTTGCTCTTAGAGCTCACGGCCTTGTTGGTTTTTATTTGCATTACTTAATATTTGATCAAAGTCAGGGTCCACTTGAGCCTTCTTGATCGCGCTGAGATGGATACTTACTTTGTGATCTTCAATGTCTAAAACGATGAGCTCGGGTTTGACCTCTAAAAGCTCACCTCTAAATTTCTTTGCCCCAGCAATCTTTTTCGGGAGAGCTGGATTTACTGTCTCATCGAGCGCTCCCATGATCGTCACCGAATGAATCTCGCCGACGCCCATCTGAAAATGCGCGAGGCAATTCACGTTACGATAAACTCCAGGAGATCCCACTTCCAGAGTAACTTCTTCG
>JAJTIF010000232.1 GCA_021299675.1 Pseudomonadota bacterium
AATGATTTCTGCAGACTTCTCGGGCGTGGCTTTTTCTCGCTCACCCATCGGTCGCAGCAGCGACCTCGTTATTGAGACTGTCATGGGCGTGGGAGAAGCTTTGGTTTCGGGTCACGTGAAGCCGGATACATATCGGATGGATCGTATCGGAGAAATCGTAGACGAGATACAGGGCCAGGAAAAATCTTTGCCACGAGAGCTCCTGCAGGAAATATTTTCTCTTACACTGAAACTCGAGAAGGATTTTCAGTTCCCCGTGGACCTCGAATGGTGTGTGAAGGATGGTCACTTACTTGTGCTGCAAGTGAGACCCATCACAAAAAATTTTTCTCCTCTGCGCTACTATGTCGACACGAATCTGGCAGAGTCTTACCCTGGAGTGGTGTCGCCACTCACCGCAAGTTTTGTGAAAGCGGCTTATCGGATTAGTTTTCTCGAGTCGGCGGTTCTCCTCGGTGCATCAGGTGAAGCCCTCAGCCAGCTCGAGAGGCATTACTCTCGGCTTGTAGAAAACGTAGAGGGGCACCTCTACTACGACCTCTCGAACTACTATTCTGTTCTCAGTTCTCTCCCAGGGGGTGAGGTCAACATCAAAAACTGGCATCGGATGATTGGTGGAGAGATTCAAAACCTCGACGTAAAATTTGAGCCAGTGAAGAAGAACAGGTCTGACGATTTCAAGGCGCTCTGGCGCATCCTCAGATTTATCTGGGCGCAGGACCAGGTCCTTAGTCGCTTCGTTGCTGGATTTGATCAGAAAATTAATTTCATCCAAAGCAATTGGAAGCATTCATCTCAGAAAGAGAAATTAAAGATCCTCATCAATGCCTTCGAGCATCCTCACGGTTTCGGGTTAACAATCATCAACGATCTTGTGGTCATGCTTGGCCTCAAGGCCATGACCAAGTTCTTAAGTTCGAAAGGAATCTCTGAGTCTCACCTCTTTGGCTTTCTTTATAGCCAGCACGGCGTTGAATCGACCAAGCCGCTCGAGAGCCTCAGTGAGGTCCTCAAGGCTACAAATGCTGAGGTGTGGAGTCTCTGGGATGAGTATGTCTCAAAGAATCCTGATCTTTCCTCAATTGATGCCCTCAAAATGCTCGAGTCCAATAACCAAATTCCTGCCGCCAAGCAGATCAGCGCTTTCCTTGACCGCTATGGGGATCGATCATTTGAGGAGCTAAAGCTGGAAAGCCTAACTTTTAAGCAATCAGCCAGCCAGTTTGGAGCCTTGGTGCGCTTTATTCAATCGGGGTCTGAACCACGAATCAAATCCAGGTCCGAGGCTTCATTTCCTCAAAAGTTAAATTTCTTTGAGTCCCTACTCTGGCGTCTGATTCGTAAGATCACCGCGCGATCTATCCAGTGGAGAGAAGCCACTCGTCTTCGCAGAACGCAGTTTTATAATCTCATCCGTGAACTTTTTTTGGATCTTGTCCATGACTTAAAGAGCGGCCATAAAGAGATCTCTCAAATCAGAGTGATGCAGTTTTTTAACATTTCGATCCAAGACCTGAAGGACTGGAGTGAGTCCGGCGTCGATCTAGAAAAACTTAAAGTGCTACTTGATGGTAAGTTGGTTGAGCGAAAAAACTATCCCGAATTCCTCTGTCTCGCAGAGGGGGATCTCATAGGTCACCCAACCAGATCAAACCGCGAAGGAGAGCTGACTGGGCAGGTCGCCTGTGAGGGGGAGACTCAAGGCAAGGCGCTGGTGATCTTTAGTCCACTTGATGCTCTGAAAATAGAGAATCTTGAGGAATATATCCTTGTGACGCCCCATACTGATCCGGCCTGGGTCTACATCCTCTCTCGATGTCGAGGGCTGGTGTCTGAAAAAGGGTCCATTTTGAGTCATACCGCGATCATAGGACGTGAACTCAATGTTCCGACCTTAGTGGGCGTGAAGAATGCCTGTTCGATTCTACGAACGGGAGATTCGATTCGCTTAAATACAAAGGACGGCCTCATTGAGCGCATCTAAATTAAAAGTTTTAAAAGGCACTCCGATCTTGGGGCATCTCTTGCCCTATCTTTCAAATCCATGGCTGTTTGTGAATAAAACCACTGAAACTTATGGAAGTAGAGTTCAGCTAAAAATGCTTAATAAAACCGTTTTCCTACTTTCAAATCCAAGCGACATCACCGATGTTTTGCAGAACCATGCGGAGCATTTTTCGAAAGGCAGAACCTTCCAAAAACTTAAGCTTTTGCTGGGCGAGGGATTGATTACCAGTGAAGGAAGTCTCTGGCGGCAGCAGAACAAAATGATGAGGCCAGTCTTTAGCATAAGAAACATTTTGAATCAAAAAGATGTCATTCAGCAGGTGGTGCAAAAGCATTGCAAGTGGAAAACTGGCCAGGTGATCGATGTTCATCATGAGATGAACAAAGTCACGTTGAATATTATTGCCCAAACCCTCTTTGACATCGACCTCAGCGCACAAGCGGCACTTTTGCTCCAAGACGTAGAAGACATGATGCACTTCCTTATGGGAAGGGTCAGGAGTGTTGTTAGTTTGCCCCTGTGGATCCCGCTTCCTGCGCACAAAAAATTTCTCAAAGCCAAAAAACGATTCGATGATCTGGTCTATGGAATGATTAAAGAGCGTCGTGAAAGTGGGTCCAAGAAAAATGATCTCTTGCAGCTTCTCCTTGATACACGCTCAGAAGATTCACAAGGAATGGGTGACCAACAGATACGAGATGAGATTATTACTATATTAATGGCAGGGCATGAAACGATAACCAACAGCATGACTTGGGCGCTTATTCTGCTCTGCCAGAATCCCTCTTACCAAAAGCTTTTGGCTGACGAAGTGAAGGACTGGAAGCAGGGGGCTGATGGTGATTTGTTTTTCTCACAACAAAACTTACACCAGTGCGTAATGGATGAGTCCATGCGTTTGTGGCCGCCTGTTTGGGCATTTATGCGTCAATGCCAAACTCCAATCAAAGTTGGTGAAATCCAATTTAATCCAAATGACATCGTTTTCCTTATGCCTTTCTTTGCTCATCGTTCTTCGAGTTTTTGGGAAAAGGCGCAGGATTTCTTTCCTGAACGATTTTATGCCAAGACTCAAATAACCTCGGGGTCCTATTTGCCATTTGGTCTGGGGCCTCGGATGTGCATTGGAAAAATGTTTGCCCAGGTTGAAGCGAAAATTTTGCTAAGTTTTCTGATGGAAAATTACCGCTTTGAACTTTTAGACCCACAGCCACAAAAAGTGGAGGCAGGCATCACATTGCGGCCTATTAATAATATTCAGATGAGAATAAAAAAATGCACATAGAAACGAGGGTGTGCTTTGATGAAGGTTTTTTTAGAGACTGGGTGACACTCTCTCGATCAATCTATGCGTCCTCAACTCATCTCCAGGAGTCCCTGAGTGATTTCTCCTTACTGCTCGAGCACCCAGGCGACTTCCCCGATCAGAGCTGGGAGGCGATTTCAGTCTATGATGATCAAAGGATCTTGGCCCGAGCCCTGTTAACGATTAATAAGCGGAGACCAGAGCTAGGTAAGGTCGGATTCATAGAATGTGTTGAAGATAAGCTAGCATTTGCACAACTCTGGGACGCTCTTGAGTCCCGAGCGCGACTTCTAGGACTGACGGAACTTAAGGGGCCTATTAATTTTC
>JAJTIF010000248.1 GCA_021299675.1 Pseudomonadota bacterium
CTTAGCGCGAATGGTGATCCCGCGTTCTTTTTCGAGTTCTCCGGAGTCCATCATGCGCTCAGTTGTTTGTTCATGAGCGGAGAAGAGGCCTGATTGTTTGAGTAGTTCGTCGACGAGAGTGGTTTTGCCGTGGTCAACGTGAGCCACAACAGCAATATTCTTGAGTTTCATGTACGGATTTCCTTTCTTTTAGTGCGGCTTAATATAGCTTATGGGGCAAAGCGTGGCAAAAGCTTTTCCTGATTTAAAATAGCGAGAGCAACTCTTACACCATCCACCGCGGCAGATGTAATTCCTCCAGCATAGCCGGCGCCCTCCCCACAGGGGTATAGACCCTTATGACTGGTTGATTCATAATTCTCTTTATGCCGGGTGATGGTCAGAGGTGAAGAGGTTCTTGTCTCTGGCGCCAGCAAAAGAGCCTCCCCGCGGCTAAAGCCTGGGATGCTCTTCTCAAACTGCTCAAGACCTTGGCGCAAATGACCCAGCACAGAGGAAGGAAAAATTTCTGCAAAATCTGCTTTAAATATCCCCGATGGGCAAGAATTCGCCGGGAGCTTCTTATCTGTTATTTTCTGGTTAAGGAACTCTTCGATGGTAAGACTTGGGATCTCGCGACCAGTTCTGTGCTTTTGAGACAGCTTAAAAGCCTTCTTTTCAATCGAGTGCTGAAAATGCAAGCCCGCCATTAACCCCTTTTCTTCAAGCTTCTCACTCTTCACGGAAACGACGAGAGCCGCATTGGACCAGGGAGAATTGCGGGCAAAGTTGCTCATCCCATTGACCACGAGCCCGTCTTTTTCAGTGCCCGAAGAGAGCACGTAACCGCCGGGACACATGCAAAAACTGTAGACTCCGATGTCACTCGTATGGTCGTGCCAACTTAAACGATAGCGAGCTGCTCCGAGTTCGGGAGCTTCACAAAATCTTCCGTGCTGAATCTGATCAATATAGCGGCGCGAATGCTCAATCCTCACACCTAAAGCAAAATCTTTTTGCTTCATTTCCACTTGAGACTCCATCAGGTGCTGATACATCTCGTGTGCAGAATGCCCTGTGGCCAACACCACATACGGGGAGTAAAGCTTCTCGCCATTTTTAAGCTCCACTCCGCAGACACTTTGTCCCTCAAACAGAAGGCGTGTGGCTTGAGCGTTGTAGTGAATCTCACATCCCTGCTCGCGCAGTTTTTGGCTCACCTTGGTGATGATTGTTCTGATTTTATTGGACCCTAAATGTGGGTTTGAAATATACGCAACTTCCTCCGGAGCTCCAAACTCAACCAGCTTTCTCATGACATAGGGGATGTGTTGGCTTTTAACTCGGGTGATAAGCTTGCCATCACTATAAAGCCCAGCTCCACCCTCGCCATAACAAACGTTCGTATCTGGATCTAGTTCGCCGTAACGCCAATACCGAGCGATCTTGAGCATCCTCTTATCAGCACTTTCCCCCCGCTCGAGGATCACACTCTTTATTCCGTGCTGGGCGAGCCTGAGCGCACAGAAAAGTCCTGCGGGACCTGCCCCAATGATGATGGGTCTTAGGGAGTCTTGTTTAAAAACCTCAAATTCTTCACCCTGAGCATAGTGATCGTTTTCCCCCACCAAAGCCTCTACGGTGTAGAGGAAACTGGGAACCCGGCCCCGGGGAGCCCCACGGGCATCTAGGCTTTTTGAGATGACTCGATAGTCTGTCATCCCGGCCAGCTGTGATTTTAAGTGAGCCTCGAGGTCGGCATCAAAGGGTAGAGTAAAGTTTAAGATCTGAGGCATGCCAATTTATGGCCCTCTTCCCATGTTCCGTCTATACTGAGCATGGATGTGAGGCAAAAGATTCACGGGGACAACCATGCGCATAGGGATGCTGATCATTGGCAGTGAACTGCTTCAGGGCAAACAACTTGAGGCGAACCTTCATTTCTTGGGCGGATTTTTAAGAACTTACCACCAAGAAGTCACGGCAGCGCAGATCGTTTCCGACAAAAAATCCTTGATCCAAGAGGCCCTTAAATCCCTCTACCAAAACGTTGACCTAGTGGTCGTGTGCGGAGGCCTGGGACCCACCCCCGATGACATCACAAAATCGGAGCTGGCTAATTTTTTTAATAAGCCGATCCGCTACTCCCAGAGTGCAGAAGAAGTGGCTCGAGAAAATTATCAGAGGATGGGAAAAGTTTATCCAGACCAGCACACCTACTCTCAGCTCCCTGAAGGCTTTACCCCCCTTTCTAACAACGCAGGTTTTGCACCAGGACTATGGTTTCAAGATGGAACTCACACCCTCATCGCGCTGCCAGGAGTCCCTCGGGAGTTTAGGCAAATGCTGGAAGATCACCTTCCCCGTCTGGTGCAACTGCAAAACACTCAAAGACTTAATCTCGTCACGGTTCGAACCAAAGGGATTCCCGAAGAAAAGATCTTTCAAGACCTCTGTCCGAGCCTTTGGAGTGAGCTGGAAAAATTTGGCGAGGTCTCCTCTCTCCCGCAACTGATGGGGGTGGATGTTGGGGTGAAGACCACCTCTTCTCCAGAGATCATCTACCAAATGATTGCTCGAACGGCTCTGGCCCCTTATGTGTGGAGCTATGGGATGAAGAGCTTAGAGGAAAAAATCATCGAGCTCGCCGCTGAGAAAAAGATGACCTTTGGGTTTGCAGAATCCTGTACCGCAGGTCTCTGCGCCCATCGAATCACAAATGTTTCTGGTGCTTCACAAGTCTTCTGGGGATCAGTCGTCTCCTACGACAACACGGTCAAAAAAAACCTGCTAAAAGTTAAGCCTCAAACACTGCTAGACCACGGTGCCGTCAGTCTTGAGTGTGCGGCTGAGATGGCCCTTGGAGCACGAGAAGCACTTGGCGTGGATGTAGCGATTTCACTCACAGGGATTGCGGGACCTGGCGGTGGCTCGATCCAAAAACCAGTGGGAACAGTTTGCATCGCGGTGGCAACCAGTGGTGGACATCAAACAAAGATTTTGAATTTCAAAGGCGATCGCGAGAACCTTAAACTAAGGTTCTCGCAAGCTGGACTTTATCTTTTGTGGGAAACGCTCTCTGAGATGACTTGCGCCTAAGGTTCAAACTTGTGCACACGGGGGTCGACTCCAGTGGCAGCGCAGTCGTTAACTGAAAGGGCAGCCACTCCGCCTTGTTCAAATTTCTCAGCCAGAGCCGGGTTCCGGGCGAGACAATCGTTAGCACGTTTTTCAACATCGGCCCACTGCTGAGCTTTCATCTTACCCATGTACTTTCTAGTCAGTTCAGCTTGTTGAGCAGAAATTTTACCCGACGCCTGCATTTGCTGCAGCATCGGCTCCACATCTTGTGGCCCAACCGATTGGGCAAACACCGATGATGAAATGGTCAAAAGAAAAATGGCGGCGTACTTCATAAAAAATCCCCCTCAAACAAGTATATGCTAAAACACTGCTCTGACCAAACTTATCGGCTTTTGGCCGTCAAACTTGAGTATCTGTGTCTTATTTGTGGCTATAACTCAAAAATTAAAAAATGAGAGCTTCAAGCTTTCAATAACTTGCACTCCACACAGAGGACGATTTCTAACGCAGAGGAAAATCTTTCTATAATAGGTTAACTGATCCAAATTTTTATGATTTTCAGCCGATACAGCTAATGTGAGCACAGCTATGACCGCCTTTAAAAAGGCACGACAAAATTGTTTTCCTTTTTTTCTTCTGGGCCTTGCTGTCCTAGCCTCAAGCTGTATGCCGAGTTCACCCAAAGCACGCTTGGGTTTGAATGCTGGAAACCAAGCCCCTACTACAGGTACCAATACAACTCCCAACGAAGTTCTTGTAGGTTTCAGTGGAGAAACGAGAAACTTTATCGATAAAGCTGGAGTCCGCTCCTTTGCCACCACTGATGTCTCATCCGATGACCAAGCACCCTTTGTGATCTGGGGACAACAGGTCCAAACCAAAGTTCAATCCCTTCAATCCACCCAACGTGTATGTATACTCGCCGAATTCCGCGATACTTCTCCATCGCGCATCCTTGTCGTCTCTGCCGTCAGAAGACGCGTGATTATCAGCACTAAGCAGACGAGCACAGGACCAGTGTCCACGGTGAGTTATAGCTGGCTCGTCTATCCTAATGATGTCTTACGCAATCAAGCCGATTGCTTAACCAATGGTGTGCTTGGGGCGAAGAACACGATTTATGGACTAGCTCCACAGATGTTCTATTCGTTAAGCTCCATCTGCGCCAACTGCACTAACTCTCCGCTCTCTGAGGGCATGCGAGTCGTGTTTGACTCCGGAGCCTCCGTTGAAGACGTGAATATACTAGGCCTTAAAATCCGTATCCTGCTCCAGTCTGTCTCAGATCCAGTGGGAGCTCAGTGTACGTCAAATTCTGTCTGTGCTCAGATTGGTTTCAGCTGCTGCCTCGATGGCCAGTGCGTTCGTGATGGAGCCGTCAAAGCAGGCGTCGATACTACTGGAGCGGAATACCTTTCGGCCCTGCAAGACGTCGCCAATAATCCCACACGCTTTAAAGTCTACCCTCAATTTTTCTACGTCTGCCCGACTGAAATTCCTACTGTGCCAGGTGATCCAGATGCGACCGACCCGGCCTTTGAAGCTCTTAAGCGCTTCAATGAGATGCGCGACCTTTTTCATTGTCTAAATCCACAAAACAGCGATGACATCAGCTACTGTGCGATTAAATACCCAGCTGCCTCTATCCGGATCAACTCACAAAATCCAGCTGACGCTATCTTTACCGTGAGAAACGACGACAATAACTTCCGTTGGGCAAACCCCGCGCTCCCTTCAAACTCTATCCACGAATTAAGATACGGCGAACAGGTCATATTTAACGAAACTCTTGCGGGCCTGAATCTCACGCAAATTACCGGTAGCCACAGTATCAATCCCGTTGATATTTCAGACATGGTGACAGCCGAAACGGTGCA
>JAJTIF010000356.1 GCA_021299675.1 Pseudomonadota bacterium
GATGGGGGGCGAACCAGGTCCTTGCAACAGTAGAAAAAGACTTTCTCTTAAAATTGGATCTCCTCTCGGATGAAACAGCACTTGAGTCTTATCGTGACTCTTATGATTTACCAGCATCAATTGGCCTCAATCACCTTACGTCTCACGCGGTAAAGTTTAATGTGGGAGGCTGGGAGGTTTTCACGGGCATCCCTGCAAGCCTTGGGGGAGCTATTGCCATGAATGCAGGAACGGCGTTGGGAGAAATTGGCAGCCTTGTTCGCAGCGTGGAGATTATGAATTCATTGGGTGAGCTTCGTACTGAAATCATCACGCCCCAGTCATTCTCATACCGAAGAAATCACTTCCTTCGGCCAGGTGATGTTGTCATTTCTGCGCGTCTTGGCCACAAGGGAATTGATCCATCGGTTGGTCAAAAAATTAAAGACTACATAGCTTACAGAAAGAAGACCCAGCCCTTGGCGACAAGAAACTGCGGCTGCGTATTTAAAAATTATGATGAAAATTTTAAAGCTGGAAAATTCATCGACCAGTCCGGACTTAAAGGTCTTAGCGTAGGGGCACTGAGCATTAGCACACTCCATGCCAACTTCATGGAAAACAAGGGCCAGGCGAGCTATGACGACTTTTACGAACTCACTCGACTAATCAATCAGCAAATGAAGCTGCATTGGGGTATAGAATTTGAATTGGAAGTAAAATCAGTGTAGCCTTTTAGGTATGATATTTACTTTAATTTCAATCTTGTTCGTAGCCTCTTCATCTTTTGCGAACGTGCCTCAAACGTTTGAGCAGAATTCTCTAAAATATCGAACATCATTCAACGAGTGCCCCGCTCGCAGTTCGGGGGAGCTTGCAATTTTGATCATGAAGGAATTCGAGAAGAACCGCTCTCTTAAGTCAGTTAAAGAGAAGTTTATATCTGAGAAGTGGTCTGATAAGTATTTTCTATCTAAATACAATGTCAGCTTTAACCCAGTTTCGAAAACTGTTCGCATTAACTTAGAGTGCCCACAGCCCCTGGTGCGCGTACAGGTCTATAAAGAGAATGGTATCGAACACTACTCTGCCGTCATGGTGAGCACTGGTAAACTCTTTGACCCAAGTTATGAAATGATTCTTAAGGCCGAAAAGCTCCTCAATTCCGACCTTCCTAGTCTGGCAATCCCGGTCAAAGAATTAGAGGGTCAGGTTCACGTAAACTTTACAAGGTTTGCCTCACGACTAGATGCGGGGATGCGGTCAAAAATTTCGGAAATAATAATAAATGAAAACAAGGAGTTAAGTATAATTTTCTCCTTGGGACAAAGGACGACTAGTGTATTTTTGGGTAACGACCTTTGGGAGACAAAGCTTGATAAGCTTATAAAAATAATAAGTTATGTTGAGAGGTCACACAAATATCCGCAAACCATAAACCTGACCAATTCTAAGAAAGTCGTTGTCAAGTTTTGAACGCGGGGCGTACCATTAAGAGAGAGGAGTCTACATTCCTCGGTCGTCAGAATGAATCTGGCAATTGTTCGAAGATAGATCTTCGAACCACTGAGAAGGGAATCTCATGGAAAGTCAAAACGTCTTAGTTGCACTCGACGTAGGCACAACAAAAGTCTGCACACTCATTGCTGCTGAAACCAAAGATGGTTTTAGTATTCTTGGTATTGGTTCCCACCCTAGTCATGGCCTGAAGAAAGGCTCGGTCGTAAACATCGAAAAAACCGTACAATCTATTCGCGCCTCGATTGAGGAAGCTAAACTCATGGCCGGGATCGAAGATCTCAATGAAGCCACAGTAGGAATTGCAGGAAATCACATCTTCTGTTTCAACAGCTCAGGTGTGGTTCCGGTGAAGGGCAAAGAAATTACAGAAGCAGATGTTGAAAGGGTATTAGAAGCAGCGAAGGCTGTACTGATCCCCTCTGACCGTGAAGTTCTCCACGTCATCCCTCAAGAATTTAAAGTCGACAATACCTCAGGAATTAAAGATCCAGTGGGTATGTGCGGCTCGAGATTAGAAGTCTATGTTCACATTGTGACAGGCAAGACACCTTTGATTCAAAATTTAATCAAATGCGTTGATCACGCAGGACTGCGAGCTTCGCAGGTCATTCTGCAGCCCATTGCCTCTTCTCGATCTGTTCTTACAATGGAAGAAAAAGAATTGGGCGTTGCTCTGATCGATATCGGTGGTGGAACAACTGATTTGGCTGTTTGGAAAGATGGTGCCCTTATTCACTCGCAAATCATTCCTATTGGCGGGAATCATTTTACTAATGATTTAGCCGTTGCCTTGAAGATCCCCCACAATGAATCCGAAAGAATTAAGATCCAACAAGGCATTGTTATATCAGAACAAGCAGACCCAAAGGTGCATGTGAGTGTTCAGGGGTTGACCGGAACTCGTCCAAAGGAAGTGCCACTAAGAGCAGTCGCAGAAGTGCTTGAGGCCCGTGCCGATGAACTCTTTCAGGTTATTAAGGATATCATTGCGGAAAAGAATCTCTCATCGCTCATCACTGGTGGATACGTCATCACCGGTGGAGGCTCTATGCTGAGAGGTTTGGCTGAGCTTGCTGAATATACTCTAGAAAGGCCTGCTAAAATTGGTTTGCCTCGTCCGGTGGGCGGGATTGGCCACGTGATGAGTGATCCTAAATTTTCTACCGTTCTTGGTCTGCTACTAGATTCTGCAGATCAGGACAATTCAATGACCATAAAAAAATCAGGTGTCTCAAAACAAGGTGATGACTTAGTGACTCGTCTTGGATCATCATTTAAAAATGTCTTTAAAGACCTGTTTTAGCAGGGAGGCCAACATGCTATTTGATATCGATGAAAATGAAACTATTACTGGCGCTAAGATCAAAGTCATTGGCGTAGGTGGCGGCGGTTGTAACGCAGTAAACACCATGATTCGTCATGGCTTGAGCGGCGTTGAGTACATTGTTGCAAACACTGATTCTCAAGCGCTTCACGCTTCTCTGGCACCCATCAAAATTCAACTCGGCGCTGAGGTAACAAAAGGCCTAGGGGCAGGAGCTAATCCAGATGTCGGCCGCAAAGCTGCGATTGAAGACTACGATAAACTATCTGAGGCACTCCAGGGCGCAGATATGGTTTTTGTAACAGCAGGCATGGGCGGTGGAACTGGTACGGGTGCCGCTCCCGTTATTGCAAAACTTTGTCGCGAGCTTGGTATCCTCACAGTGGGAGTGGTGACAAAACCTTTCTCATTTGAAGGTAAAAAGAGAACCCGCCAGGCCAATGAAGGAATTCAGGCCCTAGAAGAATCAGTGGACTCGCTTATCTGTATCCCTAACCAACGCTTACTACAAATCGCTGGCGAGTCACTTTCACTTGTCGAAACTTTTAAGCGCGCCGACGAAGTACTCTTGAATGCGGTTCAGGGTATTTCTGATTTGATTAATAATACAGGTCTTATCAACGCTGATTTCGCTGACGTTTCAACTGTAATGGCTAATAAGGGTCTCGCCCTTATGGGTACAGGAACAGCCTCAGGAAGCGAAAGAGCGTTGAAGGCTGCGAAGCAAGCCATCAGCTCTCCACTTCTTGAAGACATCACGATTGATGGAGCCACAGGAATTATCATTAACATTACTGGCTCGAGCACACTCACAACTCATGAAACCAATGAAGCGGTTACGCTCATCATGGAAGCAGCTGACGAGGATGCCGAAATTATCTTTGGTACCGTCATTGACGATACGATTGGTGATATCATTAAGATTACTGTGATTGCGACTGGACTTCAGTCGAATGTCGTTGCCACAGAGACAGTTTCAGCGCGTAGAACACAGGTAGCACCAGAAAGAAGAGAAGAAGTTCGCCAAGCGGTTCGTCTTCCAGAAACAGCACCGATGGTTGAAACTCCAAGCCGCGCCAACGCACTTGAGCAAAATACTCTCGACACACCGGCATACCAAGCCAGAAGAAATGAGCCGGCCCAAAGAGTTGAGACAGGGTATACGACGGAGCGTGATCTTAGAACGACAGCACCAGCTGCCGCTACTGATACCGTAGGACGTCCGCGTTTCAATCTCGCTCAGTCATTGAAAGATGCTGCTAATAAGTATGAAGCCAAGAAATCTGGAAATGATGAGGCGACACCTACTGAGACGATCCAGCATGCAGCTCCCGTTACGACA
>JAJTIF010000349.1 GCA_021299675.1 Pseudomonadota bacterium
AGCAGCAGCCACAGCGGCGAAGACCCGAGGTGCGTGACCACAAGGATCGGAATAAAAGAGATCAGCATGACCACACTAAAAACCCTGAAAGGGCCCAAGCGGTCGCAGAGTCTTCCGATGAAGCGCGCAGAAAAAATCGTCGCAGCCCCGCCAACGAGGTACACGTATTTCAGGTCTGTCTCAGCGATCTTCACATTCTTCACCATCGATGGAGAAAGAAAAGGAATAATCATGAAGATCCCAAAACCGAGAAGGGAGGTGAGGAGAAAACCATAGACGTGTTTCTTCTCGCTCATCACTTCCCAGAAGTTTTTGAGGGTGTCTCGCGGGGAGGTGGCTGTGCCCGCGTTGCCGATAGTCGGTATCATCATGTGCGCCAGGAACCAAAAGGCGAGACCGATGATGACAATAAAAATAAAAGGGGCATGCCAGTTAAACCACTCCGCTAAGGCCAGTCCCGTGGGAACACCAATCACGGAGGAGACTGAGAAGGCTGACATGACGATTCCCGTCGCTGCACCTCTTCTCTCGACCGATATGAGATCTGCGATCAGCGCAAAGACCACAGCATTCAACACTCCACCGAAGGTTCCTGCGATGATGCGAGCCATAAGGAGAGATTCGTAGTTGGGGGCGAGAGCACAGAAAAGTGTGCCCGAAATAAAACCTGCAAAACAAATCTGCAGGATTGTTTTACGCTCGTAGCGATCCGCCACGAGACTGGCCAGGAAGTTGGCGATTCCTGCGGCAAAAGTATAGCTTGAGACGAGGATGCCAAATTTTGATGGGGAAATTGAGAACTCCCGCATCAGCATGGGACCCAGTGGCATCATGATGACGAAGTCGAGGATGTGAGCAAATTGAATGGCCCCTAAAACATAGGCGATGATGTTTTCACGACGTGCTTCAGGGGGTTGCATCTGGTTACTTTAATCCCACGACATCACTCATCTTGGAGCTCGTGTCATCGGTGGTCTCAAGACTCGCCAGGGTGTGCACACAATAGTCAATCGTGCTCACGGCTGCTGGTCTGAAGTTCCCCGAATCTTTCATGCCTCCAAAAGGCAAGCGCGCGCTCGCACCCACGGTCGAGCGGTTGAGGTTCACAAGCCCGGCTTCGATTTCGAGTAGGCATTTTTGAAAGACACTCTGGTCCCGCGTGAACACTGATGCTGCAAGGCCATATTCAGTACAGTTGACGACATTGAGGGCCTCATCGAGATCTTCATAGGGAAAGAAGCAAGCGTTGGGTCCGAAGATTTCCTCCTGCACAAACTTCCCCTGCATGTCCGCCTTGGCAAGATAGTGCAGTGAAGGAGAAACGTAGTGCCCGTTGAAGGGCATGTCGAGCTTCTTCGCGGCGACTAATTCTTCCGCTCCTTCTCTGAGTCCTTGAGCACAGAAGTCGAGGTAGAGCTTCTCTGCTTGGGCATCAATCAAAGGCCCCATGAAGGGAGCAACCTTCGCATTCACTGGATGGTCCACCAAAATCTTCTTGGTTACATCCACGAACTGCGAGATGAATTCATCGGCAATTTTTTTATGGACTAAGATAATGGAAGTGGAAGTGCAGCGCTGACCTGAGGTTAAGAAACACGCTCGCAGCAGTTCCGGCAGAGCGTGGGGGATGTGCGCGTCGTGGTGAACAATCGTCGAGTTCTTGCCACCTAGTTCGAGGGCCACCATCTTCTTAAGATCTTGATGAGTGTTTTTCAAAATCATTTTTCCTACGGCCCGTGAGCCGGTGAAGAAGATGCCTTTGATCTTTGGGTGGCTGGTTAACTTACCTGACACTTCGCCGGTGCCGTTGATGAAGTTAATCACGCCGGC
This sequence comes from Pseudomonadota bacterium, assembly GCA_021299675.1. Lineage (GTDB taxonomy): Bacteria > Bdellovibrionota > Bacteriovoracia > Bacteriovoracales > Bacteriovoracaceae > UBA6144. The sequence continues at coordinate 1,831 of JAJTIF010000349.1, forward strand.
AGGAAATCCCGCTTCCACGAGTGCTTCAAACATCAGCTGAGCTGACCCAATGGTCTTCTCAGAAGGTTTAAAGATGATCGAGTTCCCTGCCAGCAAGCAGGAGAGGATCTGACCGTTGGCCAAGTGACAGGGGAAATTGAAGGGACCAATCACAAGAGAGGGCCCGATGGGTTTTTGGATAGTGTGCCCGTCAATCTTGGGCATCACTTCTTTAATGGTTTGAGTTTGAATGCGCTTGAGTGAATCATTAATCGTCACATCGACTTTCGTGACCAAAGCAGAGGCTTCCGTTTTCGCTTCCCATAAAGGCTTACCCACTTCCCAGGCGAGGGCCAGGGCGATCTCGTCCCCGCGCTTTTTGACGGCTTCTTGGTAGCGGCGCAGATAGACGATCCGCTCATCAAAACTGAGTTTTCTCCAGACTTCAAAACCCTTGAGGGCTGAATCGACAACCGCATCGACATGACCTGGCCAGATTTGAGCACGCCACAGCTCGACCGAAAGGTCAGCGGGACTGAGCTTAGTCAGGTTTTCGCTGGGTGTAGCAAGGGAGGTGTGCCAAGCGCCATTAAAATAGTCGCCTTTTAGAGCCATTTTCATAGTCTGTCCTTGAAAAAAAATGCTGCTAGTATCATACTCGGGATGATCTAGAAGTTCTAACTTTTCCAAGGTAATCTTGGAGGAAAAGGCAGCAATTTATGGCACATAATCTTGAGAGCTTGTTGGACAAAATGTGGAAAGACTACGTGGCCATCAACCCACTGGCCCAGAAAGTTTATAACCTCTTCACAACACGTGGGGACAGCGTCTTAAATGACCATATTGCGCTTCGCACCTTTAACCACCCCCGTGTCACGGTGGATGTGATTGCTAAACCATTCCTCGATGCCGGTTATAAATACAGTGGAGATTACCATTTCACAGAAAAAAAACTCTACGCTAAACACTACGAGCACAAGGACTCGACTAAGCCTAAGATCTTCATCTCCGAACTACGACTCGAGCTTTGCTCCAAAGAGCTGCAAACCACAGTGAATTCTCTCATCGCTCAGATTCCTCAGGGCCAAGAGACTCAGTTTGATTTCTCTTCTATGGGACGTCCTTGGAAGGTCACCAAAGAGACTTACCAATCTCTCATGAAGGAATCGGATTACGCTGGTTGGGTGGCGGCATTTGGCTACCGTCCGAATCACTTCACGGTTTTCATCAACGCGCTCAAGAGCTTTAGCAACATCACAGAGCTTAACAGTTTCTTGAAGGGACAGGGAGTACAACTCAACTCCAGCGGCGGTGAGATTAAAGGCACTCCTGAAGTTTTCTTGGAGCAGTCTTCTACACTCGCTAACAATGTGGAAGTGGAGTTCTCTGACGGCAAACTGACGGTGCCGGCCTGCTACTATGAGTTCGCCAAGCGCTACGCGCTTCCTAATGGACAACTCTATCAAGGATTTGTCGCCGCCAGTGCGGATAAGATTTTTGAGTCGACGTCGAAAGGTCAGTAAAGCCTAGATGCTGATTTGCGAGAGATGCTCAGGCACGATGACCTCAGTGCCCGGGAATGTCTCAAGGATTTTTAATCTGAGTGCTTCCAGTGCGCCCTCTTCCCCGTGATTAAGAATGAACTTTTTAGGAGGCACAGGCATCTGCTTTACCCAATCGATTGAGTCTTGCCAATCGGCATGGGCTGAAAATTGCTGAATGGTGTGGATGCTTGCGTTTACAGAGACTTTTTCGTGGTGGATGCGAAAGTCTTTTTCTCCACTCTGTAAGAGTCGCCCTTTGGTCCCTACCGCTTGGTAGCCCACGAACACTACTGCGTTCTTGGGATCAGGCAGTCGCGCTTTCAGGTGGTGCATCACTCTACCCCCCGTGACCATGCCGGAGGCAGAGATCACGATGTGAGGCTGATTTGTTTGGGTCAAAGTGATCGACTCTTCGTAGCCGTTGAGAGCGCGAAACATATCCGTGTCGATGGGATGATTCATCCATTTATCTTCTGGATGAAAGGCAATCTCGTCGGTGTACTTGAGATGCGCCTTAGTGGCCTCCAAGGCCATGGGACTATCCAGATAGACGGGAATTTTGTCGATGAGACTCTCTCGTTGCATCTGAGCGATAGCCTGCAAAATCTCCTGGGCACGTCCAACCGCAAAGGCCGGTATCACGACAACTCCTCCACGCCGGGTTGTGGTATTGATGATGTCGGAGAACTCTGTCAGTGAACTATCTCGTGGCAGGAGGCGATCCCCGTATGTAGACTCCAAAACGAGGATGTCACTTTGTGGAGGGGACTGAGGTGGTTTGATCAGCTTCGAGCGACCGTTACCCAGATCTCCGGAGAAAAGAATGCTCCCTTGCCCAGCCTCAGTCGGGTAGGAGAGTTGCACGAAACGAGAACCCAGAATGTGACCTGCTCTAAAAAATCGAAACTGCAGCGTCTTTGATAGGGAGAACCATTCTTCATCGTCGACGACCTCAAAGAGCTTCAACGTTCGCTCAACGTCTTTCTCCGTGTATAGGGGTTCAGCAGGGCGATGGTGGGAGTAGCCGCTGCGGTTGGCATACTCGGCATCTTCCTCTTGCAGCTTGGCAGAATCCAGCAGCATGAAGCGACAAAGAGCGGCTGAAGGCCTTGAGCACCAGATGGGTTTCTTGAAGCCTTCTTTCACAAGGCGTGGCAAGAATCCGGAGTGGTCGATGTGAGCGTGAGTCAGGATAACCCCATCAAGAGTGGATGCTTTAAAACTTGTGGTCCAGTTTCTCATCCTTAACTCTTTGGGGCCCTGAAAGAGACCGGCGTCGATGAGAATTTTTTTTCCGGAGGACTCTATCAGAGTCCTAGATCCCGTGACCGTGCCTGCAGCTCCATGGAAGGTAAGTTTCATGAGGAGATGTTAGAAGAATTTTTAAGGTTTTGCGAGCTTCTCAGCAGGGGTCGGGACAAGAGATCCACAATCCCCAGTTTTTCGCATGGTCTTTACCATTCGCACACAGGTGTTAAAAACCGGTTCATCAACCAGCGTTTCGTCGCCAGCCAGATTCTCTAATAGCTCCATGGATGTCTCAGAGGCACAGGGAAGATGTTTTTTCGCCGCTTTCTTCCAGTCTTCCATTTTAGTCGCTTGAGGCTTGGTTTTTTTCTTCTGAGCATCAAGTTTTGTGGCGATGCCGTCACAGGCCTGCATGGCTGCAGCAGCATCAAAGTTATCACCGCTGCCGGCAGCTTTTTTTAACTCCTGAGAAAGTGTGATGACCGTCTGGCGAGACGGATCAAGCTGATAGCTCTCTTCTTCTTTGTTGGCGAAGGAATGCATGGAGATCGCAAGCAGTAGCAGGTACTTCATACATCTCAGTATGACACAGGTAGAGCCTTGGACCAAGGATAGATCTTAAGTCCCCAAAATCACTTAGTCTTTTTCTTGGCTTTAGAGGTGTGAACCTTGGCAACGTTGGTCTGGGATTTCTTTTTGGCTTTGGGCTTAAAAGTCGCAAAACGAATCTTATCTCCCAGGCGCAGCTTCAGTGCAGCTGCGGTGACACTAGAGATCTTGTAGCCACCGGTTTTAAGTTTGACCACGCCCCCAAGAGTCGCTCGATATTTGCTGCCAGTGCGACTGATGATGAAGGTCTCGGAGCGAAAAGATTTATCTGAGATCTCTTTGATCTCACCCAGAGTGCTCTCTTTGATGGTGCGGATGTTGTCGATGTCACAGATCAGAATAGGACCTGGCTCGAAGGGACCGACGAGGCCTGAGAACTTGAAGCCCTCTTGCTCGAGAATTCTTTTCGCGGGCTCCGTATTCGGGTGCACCTTGGCGATCACGAACTGCGCCTCCTCAGGAAGGAGGTTGGCGATCACTGGAATTTTCGGCATCAGATCTTCAGCGACTTTGCGGTTCCTAAAGTAGGTTTGATCGGCCAGCGAAAGATCGGTCTTGAAAAAGTGCTGGCCCACGGCGTCCCAAAAAGGTGAGTGGCCTTTGTCGTTCACCATTCCGCGCATCTCGGCGATGATTTCTTTTTCGAAGTGGTTGCGGTTCTCGGCGATGAAGAGGAAGCGCGAGAGAGATAGGAAGCGGCCGTTCTGGGAGTTTCTAAACTCGGGGCTTAAATACAGCGAGCATATCTCCGCTGGACCGTTATGGATGTAGTGTAGATGCATCGAGAGGATCTCGTTTTTTACGTTCAGGATCTTGCTTTCGTGTTGGGTCTTCTCGAGTCGGTAAAAGTAGTAGGGCTCGAAGCCCCCGATCTTAGAAATAATCCCACTGATGCCGACGATCTTGCCGGTGAAGAGTTCTTCCATCACGAAGAGGTAGTCTTCACCTTTGGGGCGATCGTCTCGGTGAGCAAAACTTCGCTCGGAGTGCTCAATCCGTTTTTTGAGCACAACGGGATCTTGAGGGAGGGTGGTAAGCCCGTAGCCGGAGTCTTTCAGAAGCTCCATCAGTCCCGCAAGATCTTTTTGCTCAATCGGTCGGATGATAAACAAGGGCTACTCCATCTCGTGAAGAGTTTTTTCGATGATCTCACAAACCTTATCAATATCTTCTAGTGTAACCTTGAGCACAGGCATGAGAAATCTCACGCGCGCAGGCGAGGCACCAGCCATGAAGGAGAGCACACCGTTATCGAAGAGTTTGTAGGTGAACTGCTTGGTTTTTACTGCGTCTCCGTTAAAGAGAGTCATCGCGACCATGGCGCCGATGCCCCAAGGACCTTTGATCTTCTGCGGATGCTTCTGCGCAATTTTTTCAAGATTTCCTTTGAAGCGCTGGTGCAGCTTTTCAATCTTTCCATCGGCACCGAGGTAGCCACCCTCGACGATCTGTTTGGTGATATAAAGAGAAGCGGCAATCTGTGTCGAGGCGCCAGTGAAGGTTTGGGACACAAGTCCTGGGCGCGGCTTGTGGTCATCACTGAAAAAAGTGGCACATACTTGCGAGTTCTTTCCTATGCTGGCCACATCGATATGTTTGTCGAGCTTGAAATGTTGGAAGGCAAAGAGCTCATGGGTTCTGCCCCAGCTCTGCACTTCATCGGCGAATACAGAGATGTCATGGTCCTTACAAACTTTAATGAGCGCCTCGAAGTATTCTGTGTTACCCACCCACGAACCGTTTTCTCCTTGAATGAGCTCCATCACGAAGCCGGCATGGGACTTGGGAAAGCGTGCGATGGCTTTCTTCATCGCATTGACGGCCAGGTTGATCGATCCCTGGTGATCAGATTCACAATAAAAGGGGATGTAGTCGACGTCGATGGTCTTTGGAAGCCCCTCGCGGTAGGCCGCTTTATCTGTCAGCCACGCCATCCCAAGGGTTCTTCCCGCGAAGCATTTCTCGAAAGCGAAGAGCCTTGAGGCAGGTGCGCGTTTTTGAAACATCATCTTGATGGCATTTTCGTTGGCCATCGCACCTGAAGTGGTGAGGAAAACGTTCTTGATCGCAGCGCCATTCTTGCAGGCTTGCTGAGAGAGAAGTTCTACCAGGCGAGCGGAGTCCGTATTTTGTTGAAGATGACCGTTCATCACTGTGTTCGAGATGGCTCCGTCGATCTGCGCTTCGATCACATCTGGATTTGAGTGACCCATGTAGTGCACGCCGATACCAGTGATGAAATCATATTTCACAGATCCGTCAGCGAGCTCCACCAGTGCGCCGTTACCAATTCCGCTTCCGAGATACTGATAGAAGAGAGCGCCACCGCGCAGGTCTCCGAACTTTTTCAAGAGCGCAAGGTAGTCTTCTTTAAGTTCTGGGTGAGCAGGTCTCAATCCTGTGATTTTCTTTTGGTGCTCTTCAACCGCTGCGCGCAGAAGTTTCTTCGCTTCTTTAATACGTGGGTCTTGAAAAAAACCATGGCCTACGGTCTTCATATATATCTCCTCGGAGTCTAAACTTTTAAGTCTTTTCGAGACTTTAAACTTCGAACTTGAGCTATGCAAGGGAAGTATCTGGACTATTTTTAACTGACATGGCGAGTAAGGTAATAGATGTTTAAACATCTTTCTTATTTGCCGATAAGTGACTCATGAAATGGCTTCTTTTAAGTTTAATCCTATCTTCCCCTGTTCATGCTCTGAGCATCAAAGGCAGAGTGTCGAGCACACAAGGTTGCGGGGATGGAAAAGTCATGGTGTGGCTTTCAAAAATTGCTGAAGAGTTCCAGCAAAAAGAGCTCCTCATGCACACGCTGGTTCCGCTTAACGGAACCTATGAATTCTATGTCATCCCTGGACAGTACCGAGTCGAGGTCTCCACCGAAAAAGGGTGCGAGGAGCATAAAAATGTTTTCATCGTGCACAAAGAAGCGCGCGTGGATTTTGTCCTGAAGGCAAAAAAATGAAGTACCTCTTTTTTATTCTTCTTTTTTCCTCATCCACTTTTGCTAAGTTTGTGGCCGATGGCTGCCCGATGGAGTCAGTGCGTACCCAAGGTCCCCAGGGCTTTTATTGCGCTCCACTTTATGGCCTCTTTCCGCAGCCCCAGACGGATTGCATCGTCTGCTTGCAAATGCAGCTCCAGCGGCAGCAACAAATGACGGCCTTCAATCCGTGGCTGATGCAGATGCCTTTTCCGATGATGCCGCCACAGACTCCTTGGTGGGCGCAGCAGGGGAGAATGATGTACCCGAACTTGCAAGCTCCCGGGGCCTGGCAGTATCCTGGTATGAACCCACAGCCTTATCCCGGTAATGCTCCCGTGTTTGCGGCGAAGCCGAACGTATACGTGAAAAATTCTAGTAAAACGAAAACCTCGTTTTCGATGAAATTTGATTTAAAAGAATCAAAATCGACCTTTCTCGCTACCACGCCCTGGCTCGAAAATAACCAGTGGAGCGGTGAGATTCAGGGCGAGGAGTTCCGGGTCGACAAAGTAAACTACGACTATCTTTTCTACGATGCTCGCATGCCTCACGAAAGTATGCAGTTTGATGCCGGCTGGTGTATCAACCGCGCAGACCTCGTGCGTTCCATGGCCGGCGAGTTGATCCAATTGGGATTTTCTCCCTTGGCCATGAGTGATTTCTACGAGCACTGGGATCAAAAAATTCCTGATGAGCCCGTTTTTTGTGTGTACCCTCAGTACAACAAAGAGCTCGACGCAGCTCTTCCGATCCAGGTGAAACCTGCTGTGCCCTTTTTGAGGGTTTTATTTGTGTTGGTTCCCCACCGCCCCGATGATAAGTCTCAGCCAGTTTTCCCTCCATTGCCGCGGCAGTCGCATTTTGAACTGCGCACCAAAAGCATCGAGGGTGATCTGCAGTTCCTGGAATGGGGTGTCGCATTCCTAGACCATCGCTTGATTAAGTAGGACGCAGCGCTTCTTTAGATTGTCTCAAAGCCTTTTTCAGGCTAATCTTCACATTCATTTATTTTTCATTTTTTCGGAGTCGTTATGCTCATGAAAGCGGAGTCACAAATGCAAGTGAAGAAGACTTTTGATATTAAAAAAACAGACAAAAAAACATTAGCGAAATGGTATTCGCTTATGGTGCTCGGGCGCATGCTCGATGAGCGCGCCGCTAATTATTTAAAGCAAGCTCTCGGGTGGTCTTACCACGCCCCCTACGCCGGTCACGATGCGATTCAGTTGGCCATCGGCCAGGTGTTTGACCGTGAAACCGATCACCTCTTTCCTTACTACCGCGACATGCTCACGGCGATCTCTGCAGGATTGTCAGCCGAAGAAATTATTCTCAACGGCCTCTCGAAAGCCACCGATCTCGCCAGCGGCGGACGTCACATGTCCAATCACTTTGCTAAACCAGAGTGGAACGTTCACAACGTTTCAAGCTGCACAGGTAACCATACACT
>JAJTIF010000112.1 GCA_021299675.1 Pseudomonadota bacterium
AGTGGGTTTGAGGAGTTCAAGGTGCGCGTGCTGATCAATAGGAGCGAAAGCAGTAGTCACGCCTTGGTCTGCGACGACTTCGCGCTTGTCTTCGAATTTGAGTCCGAGGTCTTGCCAGACTTTCATTCGATCCAACGAGCTCACAGCAATGGCGATGTGGTCAAGAACTGCATCATCTAACTCAGGAATCATACTCTCTCCTCTGGACCATTATTATGGCCTCGAAGAGAGTCCTCGGCTAGAGGTTTGGAGGGTCAACAGCATCATCGCAGGCGTCTGGTGCATTCGGGTCGAAGAAAGGGTCTTCACCCGGAAGTGGAGGAATACAAATACCCTGGCGACAGTCACCGAATTCTTGAGAATTATAACAGCGCTTAGCACAAGTGATATTGCCCTGCGGGTCTGTGCCGGTTTTGACGATTTTACAGTTCACAATATTTGTTTTTTGGCACCACTCTTTAGCAACACAGAACTGACCAAAAGGCTTGCTACAGAGCACAGGGTTCTCTCCCCGGTTGTCGTGGATCCCACAGCGGCCAGTCGACTGATTACAGCACAAGCTCTGACACTGGAAGTCCGATTGACATACAGCACCTGTCGGAAAGTTACCATTCGACTGAGACTGCTCCACACACTGAGTGACAAGGTCGTTACTCCAGCAGCGATTGTTGAAGCAACATTCATTACCACCACACTGGCTAGAGTTCTGGCACTGCTTGAAGTTGTCGAGGAGATACTCCTCACCTTCTCCAGAGATTTGCGTGCCGCGAACCAGCTGAAGAATAACTTCATTGGAGCTCGCGACCGGGTCGAAAGAGATACCGTCTTCACTGGCGAGGATTTCAATTTTTCCGGTGGCATTACACGATCCCACGTGTTCGCCTTGGAAATTCACACTGGCCACACGCAGGTTACAGCCATCCATCAGTTGCGTCTCTCCCGCTTGAGGCTGAGTCGCCACTTTTTTAAGCTCGAGGTTTAGTGGATCAGTGCGAAGGTACTGGACGCTGGCGCCTAAATCCATCAATCCGAAACGAGGAAAAAGCTTTGATCTAAAGAGCAGCGAGTTGTCGAGCTTCTGCTGCATGGTGAGGGCTGGATTAAGAAACTGGATGGGGTTCACACCCGAATCAAAGAGTCCGTCTTTAGAGAAAATAAGATTGTTTCTGATTTCCCAGTTCTCAGCGTTGATGGCCTTGAAGGGACCGTGGTAGCGAAAGGTCTGAGAGAAGAGAACAGTAAAGGGGAAAGTCAGCTGGCTCTGCTGAAGCACGTAGTTTTGCGACACCAGAGGATAGAAAGCGTTGATCTCCACGCCCGACAAACCAGTCGTGGTCGCTCCACCAGTTTCATCTCCGGCACCATTCAGTGCTGAAGCGATGAAGGTCGAGGTGGCGATGGATTTATCCGGCAGACAGCGTTTCAAAAGATTTTGGGGTGTCTGGTTGTAGTAACCGGCGCCGGAGATATCGACTTGTGTGAGAGTCGGATAAGTTTCCTCCAGAACCAGTTGACCCTGGCCGTTGAAGGACTCTTTCATGAGACCGCGGTCGACAATCTTCGCGTAAGAGTAGAGACACTTCTCTCCGTTGGGCAGATTGTTCGCTCCTAAGCCATCACAAGCGCCGACGCCATTAAAGGTCGGATCATCTTGCAAACGCAGAGCGCGGCAGTAGAGGTTCTGGTCACGGTTGACTTCCACTGGATCAGCGTTGATCACGGCTTGGTTCGTGCTATTGTCGTAGTCTTTATAGTCGTAGAGATCGTAAACAAGTCGGACTTGATCGAAGGGTTTGCTGCGAAGATCCATCACCAGCACGTCGATCTCAGTATTGGGTGTAATCCCTGGAGCTCGAGAGGGCGTCGCCGTGACTTCGACCTGCTCGCGGTTCACGCCAAAAGTGAAGCGCACTTTTACAAATTTATTTTGAAGCGAGTTAATGTTAATGCCACCGAGGTACAAGAGGCCCTTGTAGTTTTGCGGCAGCGTGAGTTTGCGCACGTACGCCCCGGCACCAGAAAGCCCTGTCCCCGTGAAATAGGTGGGGTAATCGGCTGTGGTGATTTTGGGTTCAACAAGATTTCTGATTTCCACTCGAGGAGGAGCAGATTGAGGCGCGCCACCCGTTGAGCCAGCGGTGGTGCCAGTGGTTGTTCCGCCAGTCGAGCCACCAGTCGAGCCAGCCGTCGTGCTCACATTGGCACCCGCGAGTTTTCGCGCTGGTGCAGACTCCGGCATACAGCTGGTCAATGCCATAAGCATCGCTAAAAGAAGTGGATATTGACGGTTCAGGCTTAAGTTCAAAGAACGCTCCCTCCAGCTTTCTTATCGACTTAAAGTATTGAGACTTTTAGTTCTTTTATATTCTACGCCCGGGTAGGCAGAGAGGGGGTAAGTCGGAGGTATCTCACTGATAATACGAAGAGAAGAAAACACTTAGCCGACAAAAAATGCCAAGTATTCGGGTTAGAGTGTGGACTCAAAGCTCCCCTTCTGACGATTCTTACGAAAGTGAGGCGCCTCATAAAGTCGCCCATGAAAAGTCATCCAGTACCCTGGCTGCTGAAGGTGAGCCGCAAAGATCGCCTCAATCACATTCTGAGTCGCATCCGAATCATCAAACCCCATGGGTTTCATGGCCCCTGTGAACACCACTGGCACACTGACCTTCGCCGCATGCTCCACACAGTACTGGGCCGTGAGATCCATCGTATCAGTCCCATGGAGAACCACGATTGGAAAACCTCGCTTGGCGTGCTCGAGGATTGTGTCACTGATGAACTTGCGATCTGCTTCATCCATCAGAAGCGAGTCCTTGGCCATGACCGCAGACACATGGATATCGGTGTACGGCAACCGCAGGCGCTGGAGGATTTTATTTTTTATGATGGTGTCACGATTGATGAGGTTTCCATCAGATTCGTCGTAAATTTTCTCAATCGTGCCGCCAGTCGTTAAAATGGTCAGCGGGCGAATTTCATTATGATCCATATATTATTCGAATCACCCTTGACGCTCGGGAATTCGGCTCCATATTGTTTTCACTCAAACTTAGCACAATTTCAGGGAGTACGACCATGGCCCGCAGTGGAACAATTTCAGTTAAGACTCAAGACATCTTTCCCATCATTAAAAAATGGCTTTACTCAGAGCACGATATTTTCTTGCGCGAGCTCGTCTCAAACGCCTGTGATGCTATCACCAAACGCCATACTTTTGCGCGCACAGAAAACCTCGAGGCCCCTACCGGTAAAGTAGAAGTCTTGATCAATAAGACCGCAGGCACCCTCACGATCCGTGACAACGGACTGGGGATGAGTGAGGAGGAAGTCGAAAAATATCTCGCTCAGCTGGCTTTCTCGGGCGCGGCGGAGTTTGTAGAAAAAATGAAAGCCCAGGGCCAGGACGCCGATGTCATCGGGAAATTTGGTCTGGGTTTCTACTCGGCTTTCATGGTCGCAGATACGGTCACGGTGGACACCCTCTCCTACCGTCCCGGCTCAACACCCGTGAAGTGGGTCTGTCAGGGAGATGTGGACTACACCTTCGAAGCGGGCACCACCACGCACGTGGGAACAACGATCACTCTTAAAATTGCCGAAGACTCCAAGGATTTCTTGAACTCCTGGAAAGTGGGAGAGACTCTTCGCCGCTACTGCGATTTCATGCCTTATGAAGTCAGCTACACTGACCTGGAAGAAAAAGTGGAAGAGGGCAAAGAGCTGAGCGCGAACGTGGTCAACGACACCACTCCTCTGTGGAAGAAAGATCCCAAAGAGATCACCGACGAGCAGTACAAAGAGTTCTACCGTAAACTCTTCCCCATGGACCCAGAGCCGCTCTTTTGGTTGCACCTGAACGTCGACCATCCTTTCACTCTCCAGGGGATCCTTTACTTCCCCAAGATTAATCTTCAAAAGCCCATGCAAGAGCAAGGCATCAAGCTCTACTGCAAACAGGTCTTCGTGTCTGACTCTCTGAAGAATGTGATGCCCGACTTCCTGACTCTACTCAAGGGAGCCATGGACTCAAACGACATTCCTCTCAACGTCTCTCGCTCGGCGCTTCAGGGCGACCCGAACGTGAAGAAGATCGCCAACTACGTGATCAAGAAAGTGGCAGAGAGCCTGAAGAAGCTTGCCACCAATGAGCGTGAGCGCTTCGACAAAGTATGGGAAGACATCGGTCTCTTTGTGAAATATGGCTGCGTGTCCGACACAAAATTCGATGAGCTGGCGCGCCCCTTTGTGCTCTTTAAAAACTCCAGCCAAAAGCTGGTTACTCTCAGTGAGTACAGCGAGAGCATTCCGGAGAAGTACAAAGAAAAACTCAAAGAAAAAGTTCTCACGCACGATCTACAAACGGGTGATGAGTCTCTGCGCAAGCAACTCCTCGCTGAAGGCGTTGAGGCGATCAGCCTCGATCAGATGATTGACCCGCACTTCACTCAGCACGCAGAAATGCATAAGCAAGGAGAAGTCGCGTATAAGTTTGTGACCGTTGAAAATGAGCTAGAGAATATTCTAGAGGCCAACCCAGCGACGGCCGATGACATGAAGATTCAGGATTTTTTCAAAGAAGCCTTAGGGGCCAAGCCTGAAACCTTGGATGTGGAAGTCAAAGGGCTCAAGAATGCCGTAAGCGCTGCTTACTTTAAAGTAGACGAATCTATGCGTCGCTTTCAGCAGATGACCAAGTCCATGGGTCAGACCGGCTTCCATATGCCTCTCAAGAAAACCCTGGTGGTTAATCCCACTCACCCACTTGTACAAAATGCCTTCAAGCTCTGGGAAAATGATAAAAAGGATCTGGCCCGCAAACTTGTCACACATGTGCAAGACTTGGCGACGCTTTCGAGTGAAGGACTTGCCAGTGATAATAAAGAGGCCTTCGTGACTCGCTCACAGGCCCTCATCCAAGAACTCTCTGGTTTTGCAGTTTAAATTTTTTTTAATGTGCAAAAGGTGTCATAACGCACCTTTTGCACACTTCAAATTAATAAAGTACACATAAAGCTTGTTCTATTAACCGATTTTTAGAAGGGCACCTATTATGCGTACACTCTTGCTCGTTTTCCTCTCTCTCTTCTCCCTAAGCCTCTGGGCCCAGGAAGAAAAAAAAGCTGAAGTAAAAGCAGAAGCTAAACCAACTGATGCTGTGGATGAAACCATCACCAACCGAAAGCTGCGCGCGGAGACGGGTTCACTCTCTCGCTGGAGTATGTCTTCTTCTCTAAACTATAACGCTGGCTCAGTGGCCAGTCCCCTTGATCCTGAGAGACCAAACATCACGGCTGGTAAAGACGTGCTCTTGTTACAAAATATTTCCGGAACGGTTGGTGTGCGCTATCGCCTAAGCACTTTCGACAATATCACACTTCAAACCGGCTTCTTCATGACAACGCCTTTCCATGACCGGATTAAGACGTCAGACACAAAAAGAAGAGAAGCTTTCGAAAGCACAAACCGTAAACTCAACGTCAACGACCCAGCTCTTCGCTACGTGCACATCGGGAAAGTCTGGGGCGCACAATCTGTGACGAGTGCTTCAGCCACCTTGATCACAAACAACCAGCTTAAGAATGCTGGCTACGCTTCTTACTTCGATGCTGATCAAACTTTCATGTATGAAGTTCCTGAAACTAAGCTCAGCCTCGGGGCCACTTTCTATGCGGGCGCTTATACACTTTCAAAAAATGACCCGGATCTTGCGACTTACAACGTGGCTTTCTATCCATCTGCTGAGTACGTGATCAACGACACCTATAACCTCCGTACGGTTTTCGGTCAGTGGGTGTATCAGCAATCAAAGGGAAGCAACACAAACACTTGGGAAAAACTTAAAGTGTACCAATCAGTGGGCCTAGGGATTTCTGTGACTCGTGATATCTTCCTTTATCCGAATATCCAGTTCATCCCGTCTGACGTCCGTTCTGATCGCACAAACATCGCCATGAGCGCGAGCATCAACGTTTTCTAATCTAAGCTGGGGGACAAGTTTTACTTGTCCCCCCACTTTTACCTATCGTCCAAAAATACTCACTGTGGCCTGTCTGCCAGGCAATCCATCCGAATCTCCTACCACAACAATTTTCTTAATACAGCGATCACCCAAGCCTCGAAGATTCATCCAGCGCGAAGAACTGCCACGAGCAAAGCGATCACGAAGGGAGAGCTCATCCCACATGCCGTTAGCGTACTGGACCGCAAGGTGATCAATCTCCGCTGCACGGACATTCACCTGGAGGCGCACTTCAGAGAGTCCACAGCGCACAGGAGTGAGGCGGATGAGATCGGCATCGTCGCGATGGCGAGCGAGCTTCGTGGTGCCAAGTAACTCGGAGGCGAAGCTGATGGAAGAGATCATGGTCAAAAGGGCGATGAGGGCGAAATTTTTCATAGAGTACTCCTTCAGGGGGGTTAAGGTTCCACACCCCTTGAGACGAGCCCCATAAAAAAAAGTTGCGCCCAGAAGAGCGCAACTTTTAAACAGCAAGTGATCTTAAGGACTTGGGTTAGTTCAACACCTCAAGCTCCGGCTCGCCCATTTTTACACTGAAACCCGCAGCTCGGTCTTCCTTCAGGCCCAAGCGCGAGCGACCTTCCAGGGGTAAAACATTGTTGCCCGAAAACATAATGGAGTGACGGTTGCCGTGGATGAGCTGCTTGCCTTCCCGCTCCTCTTCTTCTTTACAGTGGATGCACATGGTGGCCGTGGGACGAGCAAAGAGACGCTGCTCAGAAATGGTGGCGCCACAGTCTTCGCACTGACCAAAGGTGCCAGCCTCTATTTTGTCTAGCGTGTACTTTACTTTCTTAAGGTAGACCGAGTTGCGGGACTTCAAGCGCAGCTCCATCTGTTGAGCTTTCTCGTGGGTGAAGGCATCGATCTCATCACCGCCGACGGCCAGTGAGAACTCTGCGGCGCCAGTAGAATAATCTTCTCCTAGAATATTGAGGAACATGTTTCTGAACTGCTCAATTTTCGCCTGATCCATACTGACTCCTTAAAAGTGTTAATCCCATCCTAGGATTCAAGTCTTCTCTCTTATCATCCTGACAGGAGAGATGGTCCGCGAAGCTTTGGTAGAGATCCGTCTCTGTGTCCCTCATCCTTGAGAGACCTAAGCTTCTTGCCAAAGGGTAAAGCAGGTTCGATGCCAAAAGGTTAAAGATGGGATTCTCAAGACTTAAGAATTAAAACTCTTTTACTCAGTGCCATAAGGGCACAGGTGTCTGGGGCCACTGGGCCAAAGCGTCCCTGCGGTGGTCTCACAAAAGCCCAACACACTCTTACTTTCTTACACGGTCTGCTCTCTTGGCACCATTTATCTGTATAGTGGCGCCACTCAACATCTAAGGAGCTCTCAATGAAAAAGTTCTTACTCGCCTTCGTGGCTTGTGCAGCCTTTACCTCGGCTTTTGCTCAGGAAGCCGTGAACCTCGATCGAGACCGCATCTTTATTAATAGTCATGAGGCAGTGCTAACACGCACCAGTCAGACTCCTAAAAAAATAAAAATTGAAATGATGGTTCCCATGTCGGAGCCGATCTGTGAGCGCCATGAAACACGCATGGTACATAGAACATCTTCTATCCACTGTGGCAGTGTGGTTGAGCGCCGAGTAGTGCAAGACCGCGAGTGCGTTCAGCGGGATGCTAACAATCGCTGCGTGACGTACAGAAGAACAGAGCGCGTGGTCACTCGTCATATCCCTCGCACTTGCCTCGTTCCAGAGACTTATTGTGCTCAGTATGGCTCAGTCACAGATTACGAGAAAGACTCTGTCACTATTGAGTTCAAAAATGCTTCAACTCTGGCCGATGGCCAACAGGAGCTTTTCTCGATCCGTGCCGAACAAAAGCGCATGGGCTCAGATTCTGTGAACTATATGATTGAGACACTTGAAGCTTCAAGAGAGTACGAGATTAAGCGCGGCGGTATCTTCCGTCGTGGCACATATTTTATTGAAGGCAAGTAGTCCTAGAGTTTCACGCACAAGGCCTGCATATAGGCCTTGTTGGTCCAAGAGAAAAAACCATGGCTCGTAGAAATGCGAGTCATGGGTCCTTGGATTGTTCCACCCTCACACTGCTTCATGAGCTCCGTGCGCGCCAGATTCACGTAATCTGTCTCCTGCGTAAAACCCAGCACCACAAACTGCTCGGCTTTAGCTTCAATGCGCTTACCCGAGGTGATTTTTTGATAGGGCTTAAAGTCACCCACATGCACCAGATGCACACTATGCGTACAAGCAAACGTGAAGAGTAGACTTAGAACTAGAAAAATTTTAGTTAACACAGAAACCTTCCGCGCTGATCTGTTCTTGGTAAAAAATGATCGGGAAATAGGTGACTACAACATCTTTAGTCAAAATACCCTCAACACTTCCCTTCTCACATTTGGAGCTGAGCTGAGCGCTGAGTTCATTGAGATAAGTGGTGTTGAAATTGAAGAAGAAGAAAATATTATTCTTCACTTCAGCTTTGACAAGAGTGCCCCGCTTGGTGGGAATCGATGTCTGGGAAACACTTCGTACCTGGGCACAGCTAACGGAGAAAAGTAGAACGATGACAAGCATTAGAGATTTCATAGTTGCTTCCTTACAGGAGTAGTTTTTTTCTTAAGACAGAAACCGGTGATCTTAACGATTTCACCTGACACGACTGGGTACTTATTCATTTCGCGGATGCTCGTCAGCCCTGTGATTTGACCCGAAGGACATTTCTCATAGAGACCGACAAAAACTTTATCCGCATAAGTGTCACTAGACCAAACTGGCTCACCCGTGCGCGGCCCCATCTGGAACAAGCTGATAATCGCGGCGACAGCCTTGAGGTTATCTCCGGCATTCTTATCACTGATGACGGCTGCACCAATTTTGCCAGCTTCCTGGATGTTGAAGCCCGTCTCACTGACCAGCACTTCAAAGGGAATGGATTCATAGTCAGGGTGTGATTTAATCTCACCCACCTGCGTGTGGTGCACGTAGGCACAACTCGACACAAATAAAAGAAGAAATAAATTTTTCATGGAGAAAGCATAGAGTTCCAGCCTCTTTTTTAAAAGCTAAAAAAGAGGCTGGCACCTAAAAAGAGGCTGGCACCTGCTGAAAGCCTTGATACATCTTGGCAAAAGAAAAGAGGCGCTTCACATGATCTTCGCGCAGACCTAAGCCACGCAGCATAAACCGCGTGATCTCAGTGAGGCGCTCTCTTTCTGTGTCCCAAGTACTCAAGACATGAGGAGTGCTCGCCTCTGTCAGTGCTAGCGAGAGCATCTGCGAAAAGGCGAGCCAGAGTGCTTCGTCGGAGATCTTCTCTGAAACAAGATCTCCTGAAGAAGCCGCCGCTTGATAGGACATCATCCACCAGGGCAGGACTGTGTGGGAGAAATGCTCTTGGTGAAAACGCATTGGTCCTTCGATTTCGAAGAGGCCATGACCAAGGAGCCGCAGGATTTGTGGATAGCGTGGCACCGACTCGATTGAACCGGGACAGCGTCCGAGGGTAATTCCCCACACAAGAAGCCCTGTGATGAAAACAAATTGTTGAGTAGAGGGCGCCTGGTGATTCATAAACCTTTCCCATTCATGGAAAGGAAAACGGTGAAGCTTCTTCACCTCACACCAGAGGTCATCTTTTGAAGAAAAATGGCGGTATAAAATGGGCTCGGTGATACAGAGCCTCTGGGCCAGGTCTTTGGTGGTTAAACCATGGAAGCCGCGTTCAGCAAATAAAGCTGAAGCCACTTCTAAAATCTGTTTGCGCCGATCCTCGGCCCTAAGTCGTATCTTTTCCATCACTTCTCTTCCTTGAGATAAGACTAGTATAAACTAACTTTGCCCTTTGGGAGAAAAAAATGCCGAATGTTAGTAAGTACTCACTCATTTTCTCGCCAAATTATCCGAGCCGCCAACTCAAGCTTAAGTTTTTTTGTGTTATTTCCGATAGATTGCCTATGGGACAGAATCTCACCAAACTCTGCTATCAAGAATGCCTGCGGCACCTGCGGGAAATCCCTACGTCGGCGCACTGGAAAATTCTTTTGCATACCCTCAAGGCCAATGTGCATGCCCTGGGTCTGGTGCAGCTAGCGCGAGAGATCGATGCGTGGGAAAACAAAAAAGTCTCTCTCAAAGAGTTGCCCCTTGATCAATGGCTGAAAGAAATTAAAAAACTAGATATCGAAGAAAAATCGTGGAGCGAGACCCTTGCGTCGATTGCTCTCGAGGCCAATAAAACACTTCACTTCCATTGGCACGGACCCAAGCTCGAAGAACTCAGCTCTATCATCCTGCATCTCGCTCGTAATACCATTGCTCACGGGCAAGGCAGCGAACTCAATCTGTGGATTCAGGTACGTGAGAGAGGCAGTTCATGGCACGTGCAAGTGAGAGATGATGGTGGTGGCTTTCATCACAGCACGCGCGGGAAGGATCTCTTGTCGGGGCAGGGAGCTGGACTCGAGTACGTGCGCCAAACCATCAAAGCCTGGGGCGGAAGTTGTGGGATTCTTTCAAATCCTGGTCAGG
>JAJTIF010000275.1 GCA_021299675.1 Pseudomonadota bacterium
CTTGGATAAGGGCGGGCACTCGTGGCCTGGGGGCGTAAAACCTCGAGGAAAAAAAGTCAACGAATCGCCGATCAGTGCGAACGAAGAGATCTGGAAATTTTTTAAGGAGCTCCCTTGAAGAACCTCCTCAACCTCATTCTCTTTCAAAGCGGCTGGTGGACCACAGTTTACTTGGTTGAGTCCGGCTCTGCCCTGACGGCATTTTTCGTCCTCATCACACTTGGATGTTTTCACCTGATGTGCTTCTCACAAAAAGGTGAAACGGAGTTTGTCCTTAAGGCCACGCTCATGGGATACCTCAGTGACACACTCCTGCACGTGGCTGGGCTGATCAGTTTTCTTCCGCCAGTAGAAAGTTTTCCCCATCCATGGCTCTTTGGGATTTGGTTTCTCTTGAGCTGCACTCTGCTGCACTCCATGAAGTGGATTCTAGATAAGAAGTGGCCAGGAATCCTCGCAGCCGCATTTATGGGTCCCTTGACCTACTTTCTGGTGGCACAAAAATATAGCTTCATTTCCTACCCCACCCAGTCGCTTCCCACTCTTCTGCTCCAGGGACTGATTTGGGGCATTCTTATTTATCTCTTTTCTAAACTGACTCCAAAGGCAAAAGTCATGATTGATCTTAAAGACCGTCACATTCTGCTCACTGGTGCCAGCCGCGGGATCGGTCTGGCGCTCGCCCAGGAGCTGGCCCGTCGCCAAGTGACCCTTCACCTTGTAGGACGCTCCATCACGGAGGAGCACATCGCTGGTTTAAAAAAAGAGGGAGCACATGAGGTCAAGATCTATCGCACGGATCTGGCTCAACACCAGGAACTCACGGCGCTGGTGGCGCAGCTCAAAGCTTATCCGATTGATGTCGTTATCAACAACGCTGGACAGTTGACGGGGGGTCTCCTCGAAGAGCAGTCTGTTGATGACATCGAGACCATGCTTAATCTAAACGTTAACGCTCTGATCCGTCTCACTCGCCTCATGCTCCCGAGCATGCTGGAGAGAAAAAATGGAGTGATCATCAACAACTCCAGCGTGTCAGGGAAAATGTTTTTCCCCTGTGCCAGCACCTACGCCGCTTCTAAGGCTGCCGTCGCTGCTTTCACCCACAGTCTGGCGCAAGAGTTGCGCGGTACCGGCGTCAGCGCACACCTTATGATTACTCCCGGTGTGAAGACAAAAATGTTTGATGACATCTCTCAGCTCTATGGGGGGCACTTGGATTTAAGCTTCATGAGCTCCATCCCCGCCGCTCGCTGGGCCCAGAAGGTTATCACACAAGTCGAGCAAGGACGGGACGTGATCTGGCCTGAGGGAACGACCTATCTCGGCGTTAAGTTTGCGTACTACTTCCCCACCCTCTTTGAAAAAATGGTTGCCACAAAATTTAAACGCTAATGAAGGACCTTTATGAAATTATTTTTTGTTCTCCTTTTCATCTCCATGAGTCTTTTTGCTCAAGACACCATTCTCATTGATGTGAGGGAGCAAGACGAGGTAGCCCAAGGGATGCTCAAAAACGCTCAGTGGATTCCGCTCTCAAAGCTGGATGAGAAAAAAATCACAGAACTCAAAGAGCAATACAAAGATAAAAAGATCGAGGTCTACTGCCGCTCCGGTGGTCGAGCAAATAAATTCATCTCTCTCTTAGGTTTCCCTGAAGCCCAAGCCAAAAATCTTGGTGGCTATGAAGAGCTCAAAACCAAAGGACAGTCGAAGTAATCATGAAACCAATTTATCTTGTCATTCCTCTTTTTTTGATCGCTGCCTTTCAGCTGGCGCCCCACTGGAGCCTGCTCTTCGGTTTAAGTTGTGCGCTCTTGCTGACTCTCCGGGCGCCAGTGATTAATCTGGCCAAGATCTGGAGCACTCGTTTTCTGCAAGCCTCGATTGTGCTCATCGGAGCGAGCCTCAACTTCAAGGTCATCGCTGACTCAGGCCCCCAGCTTTTCTTCACCACTCTTCTTAGCATCGTGTTCATCATGCTGGTCGGATCACTGCTGGGGCGCGTGTTTAAAATCACTTCACCTTTGCGCCAACTCCTGTCTGCAGGGACTGCGATTTGTGGCGGCAGCGCGATTGGTGCACTCTCCGGAGTGCTCAAAGCGGACTCACTGAGCATCGCCACGGCGATGGGCCTGGTGTTTCTACTCAACGCCGTCTCTGTGTTTATTTTTCCACCGATTGCCCATGCCTTGCAGCTCTCCCAGGAACAGTTCGGCATCTGGGCTGCACTCGCTATCCACGACACAAGTGCTGTCGTCGCCGCCGCTCAGATCTATGGCGAAAAGTCCTTGGAATTTGCCACGACACTCAAGCTCACACGGGCCCTGTGGATCATCCCGCTGTGCTTTGTGATGAGCCTCAAGCATCGAGGCGCTGGTCAGCAGAAGATCCCCTGGTTCATTTTTCTCTTTATTGCAGCATCGCTGCTTTTTACCTTCACCCCGCCCCTGGCGGCCTACATCTCCCCCATTAAACTGATCAGTCGGACAGGTTTTTCCTGGACCCTATTTTTGATTGGGTTGAGTTTAAATCGGGCGCAACTCAAAGAAATCAAAATCAATTCTTTCTTTTTCGCCCTGACTCTTTGGTTTATTACGCTTGGTAGCACACTCTATTTTGTCCTATCCATCAAAGAGTAAGACGTGCTAAATAGCCGTATAAAAAAGGAATTTTTGTTTTGAACACACCTGCATTTAGAGATCTCAATCTCATCGACCCCTTGCTAAAAGCGCTTGATGCTGTTGGCTACACTCATCCGACACCGATTCAACTTAAGGCCATTCCCCCTCTTCTCGAGGGCCATGACCTTTTAGGTTGCGCACAAACCGGGACTGGTAAGACCGCAGCTTTTGCGCTGCCCTTGATCCAAAATCTTAAAAAGAATCCGATCCGCTACAATGCCAAACAACCTCGTATACTGGTCTTGACCCCAACTCGCGAGTTGGCCATTCAAGTGCATGATAATTTTGTCGAGTACTCAAAATTTGTGAACCTCAAAACTTCCGTCATTTTCGGAGGAGTTGGTCAGGCCCCGCAAGTCAAGAGTATGCTCGGTGGTGTCGACGTGCTTGTCGCCACTCCAGGTCGTCTACTCGATTTGATCAATCAGCGCCACGTCTCCCTAAGGGAGCTCGAGGTCTTCGTGCTCGATGAAGCTGATAGAATGCTCGACATGGGCTTTATCCATGACATCAAAAAAATAATCGCTCTCCTGCCCGAGAAGCGTCACAATCTTTTCTTCTCAGCCACTATGCCTAAAGAGATTGAGCAACTGGCCAACACCATTTTGCGCAATCCGATCCGCGTAGCGGTGGCTCCGGTCTCCTCGACGGCAGAGCTGATTGAACAGCGAGTGATGTTCGTGGACAAAGATAAGAAGCGTGATCTTTTAAAGCACCTCTTTCAAGACCCGAGCCTCTCCAAGGTCATCATTTTTACTCGCACCAAACACGGTGCCAATAAAGTGTCTGAGGTGCTCACAAAAGCTGGCATTAAGTCCGACGCTATTCACGGCAACAAGTCTCAGACGGCGCGCCAGAATGCTTTGAATAATTTCAAAGACGGCAAAATCCGTGCCCTCATTGCCACGGACATCGCCGCTCGCGGCATTGATGTAGACGACATCACTCACGTGATTAATTTCGAGCTTCCTCACGAACCGGAGAGCTACGTTCACCGGATCGGCCGAACGGCCCGCGCTGGAGCTAAGGGCAAAGCAATTGCCTTCTGTGATGCGGAGGAGAAGTCACTCTTAAAGCAGATTGAGAAAGTGATCAAGATGGAAGTCCCTTTGGATCCGAATCAGCCCTATCACTCGGACGCAGTAGAAGGCGCCAGAATCCTTAAGCCTGGTCAAGCCAAGGCCTTGATTGAATCAAGAGGTCCGTCTCGGGCCCCGCAGCGTGGCAGACGCCCCCAAGAAGGACGACGCCCCTCAGAGGCGCGTTCAGGAGAGAAGCCTCGCTCGGATAATCGCTTTCCTAAGAAGAAATTCCGCTCACCTGCTCCAAAGAAGAACGACTAGTCCTGAACCAGGCCAGTCGCATATCTCTTCGCGGCTCCCATTCTCCATAACCCATGGGCCACAAGTCTCAGGGCGAAGTAAGCCATCACGATTGGCTTCAAGGCTTCGAGCTGATAGCTGTAGACAAGATAGCTAAGCATGAGCGACTCAAAGAAGATGAAGAACCCATCGGAGTGGCGGGCCCAGTCTTTTGACTCAAGCATTCCTCCCCAATTGGTGATCATGTGCCAGACGAGTCCCGTCAAGAGCACACGCTCTACGACAGTCAGAGGCCACTGCAAGTTGATAGCGATGAACATCAGCCCTGTGCCAAGAATGCTCGAGAGAATGAGGTAGTTTTTGGTCGCTGCACTCACGGGGGTCGTGAACTTTACTAAGGTCTTTTCATTCACCCTGTAGCGAGGAATGTTCCTGCAGTCTTCTGGTCTCCAGCCCAGGGGCATAAACCACAATCGAATTTTATCCCACCAGCTCTTCGTGGCACATGCATCCCGCCACAGCACCATCCAGTAGTGCCAATAGATCTTGTTCGGGTTCCAGGAAGCCACTGGAGTGAGAGCGCCGTAGATGGGCTCCTCTGTTTCTTCTGCATAGGTGCCAAACCACTTGTCCCAGATGATAAAAATCTCACCGAAGTTTTTATCCAAGTACTTATCATTAATCGCGTGGTGGATGCGGTGATAAGATGGCGAATTGAAGATGAGCTCGAACCACTTCATTCGACCAATCGTGCGGGTGTGGTGCCAGAAAGCGAGGAAGAGTTGCACCGCTGAAGCGGCATAGATGGCTTCCGGCTTAAAACCCAGCAGGGCCAAAGGCCACAGGTAGGTGAACGAGAAAAGCCGTTGCGTAATACTTGCTCTCACGGCCACGAAGAGGTTGAACTCCTCCGAGGTGTGATGAGGCATGTGAGCGGCCCACAGGAAATTGATCGTGTGGTTATGGCGGTGGTACCAGTAGAAGAGGAAATCAAAGAGCACTAGCAGGATGATAAAATTCACCCAAGTGGTTTCAATTGTCAGGAGGCGGTAGTCATAGATCTTTCCGAAGCTGACGATCACGAGAAAAGCGACGAAGAGATTAACGCACTGGTTCCCTAAAGCCGTTCCTAGGTTTGTGATCGCATCGGGAAAATTGATGAAATCCTTACGTTTAATAAAACAGTAGATAATCTCCATGACAATCATCACCACAGCAGCAGGTGTGATAAAGGAATAGATGTTCACCAGATTGATTTCGTCAGTCATATAACCTCGCTTTGTCTTAGAGACTAAACCAAGCTAGAATTTTGAGGAATTGATCTAGATCAAGAGAGACTATGGACACAACACAACTCTTCCTAAGAGCACAGAATCTGGCGGGCATTAGCAGCGAGCAGTGGGAAGAATTTACACAGGCCTTTACGCTTAAAAGCTTTAAGAAATCAGAACTCATGCTGAAGGCCGGTGACAAGAGTGATGTGTTCTTCATTCTCATCCGAGGGATTGCCCGCAACTACGACCTCGATGAAAAAGGCAAAGAGTACACCAAGGTCTTTCGAGGGCCCGGAGAAATCATCGGGCCTTACGCAGAAACCCTCGCACAAACTCCCACGCGCTTTTTCATCCAGGCCTTGAGCGACTGTGATGCCATCGCATTTTCCTATGCTCACTTCGTGGGCATGATGGATAAATATCCCCAGTGGCAGAAACTTGGTCGCATGATGGCCGAGGAGAATTACCAGGAAAAAGAAAAACGCGAGTACGAGCTTTTGCACTACTCAGCGGAGAAGCGCTACCTTGAATTTCTCGCTCAGTACGGGGAGCTGGCTCGCGAGATTCCTCAGTACCACGTCGCCTCCCTCTTAGGTGTCTCGCCGGAAGCACTCAATCGAATCATCAAAACTCTGGAAAAAGGGAAATAACTCTCATGCTACGCTCATTCTCTTTGGCTTTTCTTTGCGGTTTTCTCTCCACTCTCCTCTTTCATCAAGGAGGAGTGTTTGTGTTGTACCTGTTTAAAGTCATCCCCTTTCAGCCCTGGGATTTTTCACTCAACCCTCAGGGAGTTCCGAAGGTCATTTCTCTCGCCTTCTTCGGTGGCTTGTGGGCGATGGCATCGCTGCTCTTGGCGCAAAAAATTCAAAAAAATTTTTGGGCCCTGCAAATTATTTTCGGAGCCATCGGGCCTACGGCCGTAGCGATGCTAGTGGTTTTCCCTCTCAAGGGTCTCGTTGTATCAGCACCCGTAGTCGTCGGAGGCTTGCTGCTGAACGGTCTTTGGGGACTTGGAGTGGCGATGGGATTAAAGCTCTTCAAGCTGCCTTCAACTCGCTGAGATTGCACAAATAATCAAGATAGTTGAAAGTATACCTATCTTTTAGCAGTGAGTGTCAGTAGTGTTGAGTTATCTGTTCTTAGCTACCTGCTCCTGACACCTGCTACTAGTTACTACTTCAGATCTACTTAAAACTCCCAAAGACTTTTAATCTAGCGCACTTTTAAAATTTATTTTTGTCACAACTTTGTGACATGTTTCACTGGAGGCTCATATGAGTCAGAAAATTTATGTTGGAAACCTCGGTTTCTCTGTTAACAACGAAGATCTCAAAGCAAAGTTTGAACACTACGGAAGTGTCAGTTCTGCAAACGTCATCATGGACAGAGATTCTGGCCGCTCAAAAGGATTTGGTTTCGTTGAAATGAACGAAAAATCAGATGCCATGACAGCGATCTCAGAACTTAACGGTTCAGACTTTCAGGGACGTCAAATGAACGTTTCTGAAGCTAAGCCACAGGCGCCACGCGAATCTCGCGGCAGCCGCTACTAAGCTCTTGCGACCATTGGGGGTGGGCTTAACGCCTGCCCCCATTTTTTCTAGAATCTGTCTTAAAGACAAAATCAAAAAATCATCTAAAATACTTCTTATCATCTATTCCCTCTAAGGAGTTCTTTATGAGAATAAGTATCATGCTGGCCTTGCTGAGCCTTTTTGCCCTCTCCTGCGCCACTACGAAAGCCCCTGAAAAACCAACCTACTCTCCTAAACTTTCTTTCGCTGCTGAAGACCAACTCTTCGAAGCCACTGTCGAACTCCCGAAAAAATTTGATGGAAAGATTCCCCTCGTCGTGATCGTACACGAGTGGTGGGGTCGCACTGAATTTATGCAGGAACAGTCCAAGCGTTTGACTGATGCAGGCTACGCCACTCTTGCGGTTGACCTGTTCGGTAATTCTCAGGTTGTGGAAACTCCTCCAGAGGCACAAGCACTGGCCACTCCATTCTACCAAAACCCACAGCTTGGGATCGAGCGCCTCACCAAGTACATCGAACTGGCCAAGAATGATCCACACGTAGATCCCTCAAAAATTTTCGTGATCGGTTTTTGCTTCGGCGGAACTCAAGCTCTTAACCTCGCTCGCACCGGTGCAGACATTGCCGGAGTGGTTAGCTTCCACGGAGGCCTTGCGAGCTCCATGCCCCAGCAGCCCATCAAGGCTCGTGTGCTGGCCCTCAATGGTCTCGCGGATCCGATGGTCCCTGCCAAAGAGCGTGCTGCTTTCGATAAAGAGATGAAAGCGATTAAGGCCAACTTTAAGAGCGTCAACTACAAGGGTGCCACCCACGCGTTTACAAACCCAAAAGCGACAGAGGTCGGCAAGAAATATAAGATCCCAGTGGCTTATAATAAAAAAGCTGCCGAAGCTTCGTATCAAGAACTTTTCAAATTTCTCAAACAATAATTTTTATCAGGCCACTCTCCATTGAGTGGCCTTTTCTCTCTTTACTCCTCGCAAATTTTATTTAATGTTAGAAATTGTTGCACTCTTTTTCCTGACAATTTCGCTCTTGCGCGTAATGCTGAACCCCACACACACGTAGCGGGAGAACACATTGCAAACGAGAAAACTCAGTGAGCTGAAAGCCACCAATCCTTATCTTCGTCTTGGAACTGACGTCACCGATTTAGAAAAATCCATACAAACACTCGGACTCATTGCTCCGCTAGTAATCAATGACGACAATGTGATCCTGGCCGGTGCCCGCCGCTTTCAAGCTCTGCTAAATTTAGGTTTCACCGAAGCGCCCGTGATGGTGGTCGATAAGAATACCCTCGTCCAAGAGCTCGTCTCCATCGATGAAAATCTTGTGCGCAAAGACCTGTCAAAAATAGAAATTGAATCCCACCTTCGTCGCGCCAAAGAAATCTACCAAGAACTTAATCCCTCTGAGCTTCCTTCGCCCGATAACGTGGAAGTGCTACCAGCCCAAGAGTTCCTCGAGATGGTGGCAGAAAAAACGGGCTATTCACCCAAACAGATTCATCAGGCCATCGAGCGGGATGAGAAAGCCGATGAATGCGTAAAAGAAGCGC
>JAJTIF010000239.1 GCA_021299675.1 Pseudomonadota bacterium
TAAAACGAGTTTTAAGGAATCAACGTGTTGGATAACTGCGAGATCGCCAAATGATTTTAGACGGAATGTGGAGAAAGCCGTGAGATCACAGCTCAGGTGCAAAACCACATTGGGGATCTTGGCTAAATCATCGTTGAGACTCATAGCTGAGATACAATCACTTTAACTTTCTTGCTGATCGAGCCTGCACCGAGAGTTAGAAAAATTAGATTTTCTTTTTTCCTTTCCTGAATCAATTCAATCATCGTATCCAGGCTGATGGATTTAAACTTTGCGCCAAAGCGCTCTTTCATGGCCGAGACCAAAGTATCTGAACTTATGCCAGGAATCGCCGACTCGCTTGCGGGATAGATGGGCCCCACAAAAACCTCATCAGCATTCTCAAAAGAATTAATGAAATCATTCCAGAGCTGCTTAGTACGAGAATAACGATGCGGTTCAAAGACAACGCAAATGCGCTTCTTATAAATTTCCTTAAGTGTTTTGAGAGTCGCCTTGATTTCAGTAGGGTGGTGACCGTAATCATCGATAATTTCGAAGTCACCATTTCGGTACAGGCTCTCAAGTCTACGGCCAACGCCTTTGAATTTTAAAATTCCGCTTCTAATCGCATCAAAACTTAAACCTGTCTCATGACTAATTGAGATGGCGGCGAGAGCATTTAGTACATTATGCTCGCCGGAAACAGCGAGCTGGATTTTACCTTTTGCCGAACCCAAATGCCAAAGTTCAAAACTTGTCTCGCCACGTGCATATGAAACATTCCAAGCGACGTAATCGAGACTTACTTTCTCCTCGAGGTTCTTGGCAATACCAAAGAGCACATAGGGTCTCTTGATTTTTGTAATAATATCCTGCGTGCCCTTGTCATGGGCATTTAATGCTGCCTTTCCATAGAAGGGAATTTTGTTAACGAAATCAATGAAGGCTTGCTTGATGTTTTCTTCAGTTTTATGAAAGTCCAGGTGATCGTTGTCGACATTTGTGACGACAGCCATGATCGGATTCAAGTGAAGAAATGATCCGTCGCTCTCATCTGCTTCGGCAATCAGGTACTCACTCCCACCCATCTTCGCATGGGTTCCAAGGTTATTTACAATGCCGCCAATGATGTGGGTCGGATCCATTCCAGCGTCATGAAAAATAGTGGCCACCATACTTGTTGTCGTGGTCTTGCCATGTGAACCAGCAATTGCAATGCCGTACTTTAGTCTCATAAGCTCTGCCAGCATCTCAGCTCTTCGAACGAATGGAATCCTGTCGGCTTTAGCTTTTTTTATTTCGGGATTATTGAAATCAATCGCCGATGAATAGACGAGAAGATTTACTTCCTGGATATTCTCTTCTTTGTGACCAATAAATATCTGCGCACCTTTCGAACGTAAGTTTTCGATGACTGGGCTTAGGTTTAAATCAGATCCACTCACCTGATAGCCCATCGAAAGCAAAACATCGGCGATGCCACTCATCCCTATTCCACCGATGCCGACAAAATGAATTTTAAGTTTTTTGGGTAATCCCAACATATTGAAATATCTCCGAGAGAAGTGCTTCTCCTGAATCTACGACTTGAGGGACTGAATGTGAAGTGTGATAGAGGCCCTGTAATGAATTTCTTAGGAATACATTAAGCTGATCTAGCAATTTACCGTCAGTATCTTTGGGATCAAACACTTCAACGGTGAACCTTTTTTCATCTCTCAGTGATAATGCGTTCCACCATTGATGATTGTCCGTTGCGGCTGGGAATGGAATCAAGAGTGCTGGTTTTGCCACGATTCTTAATTCGGCAACTGTACTTGCGCCTGCCCGAGCAACTATGACATCACACCAATTGTAGTTTTCTTGTATCTCATCAAGATATTTATATTTTTTAATTCTATTATCATCACTTGTGTTTTCATCAGACCCCGTCTGATGAACAATTTCCAAAGTGAGATCCGGGTTGATTTTCAGATAGTAATCGATCGCCTTATTAATTTGAGTGGCACCAAGTGATCCTCCAAAGACCAAAACTCGAAGTGGCTTGTGAGTTGGAAGAGGTGCCGTATATTTGATCGACTGCCTGATGGGGTTTCCAACGACCTTCGTTTTAGAATACATGCCTGCTGGAAGATTTTTTGTGTTTTTAAAATGCACAAAGATTAAGTTGGCGACTTTTGCCAAATATCTGTTTGTGACACCCATGACAGCATTTTGTTCGATGATGAAAATGGGACTACCCACGAGTTTAGCTGCAAGCAAAGTGGGGCCACAAACATAACCGCCAGCACCTATTGCAAAACTAGGTTTCCTCCCCAAAAACTTCAGCCAGATTTTTAGGAATACGATGAAATTTCTAACAAGACTGGCTAATAGCTTAAAAGGATTATTCGTACGAAGCGGCCAGCTTGAAAGGTGAATTGCATTCTTATTTTTAAACAATTTGTAATCGAGGGGCCGCTGTCCAGTCAGATAATCTACTTCATAACCGAGCAGGGAAAGCCGTTCACCCAAGGCGATGGCAGCATTGATGTGACCACCCGTTCCGCCAGCAACCAATACACAGTACTTATTCATGCGCTTAGCGCTTTGCTGCTTCTGGTTTTTTTAGGTTCTTTTTTATCCAATCCATTCCAACGAATAGCTGAAAATACCAGTCCGAGAGCCGCTAGGTTTGCGACCATGCTTGACCCCCCGTAGCTTATGAATGGAAGATTCAAGCCTTTCGTTGGTAGTAAACCAAGCACAACACCCATATTTAAAAAAGCCTGTATCCCAACACAGAACACGATAGAACACACAAGGAGACTTGAGAGTCTCGATCGAAGTGAGAGCGCTAACTTAAACCCAAGATAAATGAATCCCAAAAAGAGAACGACACCCCCAACGACACCGATGAAACCAAGTTCTTCACCAATCACAGAAAAGATGAAGTCGTTGTAGGATTCTGGTAGGTAGAACAATTTTTCATTTGAGTTCCCAAGGCCTTGACCCGTTACCCCTCCCTGAGCAAAAGCTAGAAAGCTTTGGATGATTTGAAATCCAGAGTTTTTTGGATCAGACCAGGGATCTAAGAATACTAAGATCCTTTTGACTCGATACTCGGCACCAAAAAGTAAGGCCACAGCACCTACTAAGCCAGTGGCGGTTAAGCCCCAAAATAGCTTTCGTGGGAAATGACTTAGGTAAGCGATAAAAGCCAAGAGCAATGATGAAATGGCAAAAGTGCCAAAATCTGGTTGCTTTAAAAAAATCAGCAAGGGCAGTATGAGCCCAAGAGAATTTATGGCCTTCTCTCTGGTTGGATACAAGTTGAAGTTTTCAAAATACTTAATGGCAGCCAGTATGATGCTGTATTTTACAAATTCTCCCGGCTGGAGATTCATAAATCCTAAATTTATCCAACGATGTGAGCCCTTCATGACAACACCGATGCCCGGAACTTGCGTAAGGGCCAGGAGACCGATAAACATACCGTTGATTTGATAAGCGTATTTGTACCAGAAATTTACTTTTGTACGCGCGAGTAGGAATGAGGCACCGACTCCGAATGTGATAAAAATTATCTGCTTAAAAAGAAAATAAGTGGGACTACCGAAGTTCTCTCTGGCGTACATGTAGCTCGCCGAAAAAACCATCACGACCCCGAAGAAAAGGATCAAAATGGTTGTAATGAGAAAAAAATTACCCGTCTTTTCTAGTTCACTATTTTGTTCCATGGAAGCATCCTTATTTCCAGATGCTTCCATTTTACGCTCTGAATCCTTAGCTCACAACTGGAAGATGAGCTTTTTATAATAATTCCCTTTTTCTTCATAATCGCGGAAGACGTCGGTACTATCGTTGCCAGGGCACAGGAGGATCGTATCCCCTGTCCGGCTCTTTTGATAAGCCAGCAACACGGATTCATCAAACGATCCAACCAGGAAAGTTTGTGTAGCTTCACCTAGTACTCTATTCATGCTTTCTTTGACCTCTCCAACTAGCACTAAGCAGCGGACCTTTTCGGCCATAATCCCAAAGTACTTATCAAAGCTGAGGCCCTCAATTTCTTTACCACCGGCAATTAGAATAACCGGATCCTTAAAAGCATCAAGAGTTGTTTTGAGCTCATCCATGGTTTCACTCTTGGAGTCGTTATAGAACTTCACACCATTTTTTTCGATGACGAACTCAATGCGGTGGGGGATTCCGGGGAAGTTTTCAATCGCAAACTGGATAGAGGAATCGCTGCACTTAAGCGCCTTACAAGCGGTGATAGCCGAGAGCATGTTCTCCCGGTTATTCTGACCAACGATTCTCATCTCTGTAACCTTAAACTCGGAGTGAAAATTAATGTTGGAATGAATTCTTTTATCGTGGAAGTGTGTTCCCTGGATCTCGTTAATCACTCCCATGCTCACAAAACTCTTTCTTGAATACCAGAAAGTTTGAGCCTGACAGTTTCTAAGGATGCTATTACCGGCTAATTTATCGAAGTTCACAATCAAATAATCTTCGGGACCAAGATCCTTGGCAACCTTCAGAGCTGTATCAAGGAACTCACCAGGTCCCTTAAAGCGACCAGAAGTCACTTTCTCTTCAAGATTTGGGTAGATCGCCATGATCGGCTTGAAATGAGTAACCGTCTGGAGCTGGAGGGGCGAAACCTCCACAACTACGTAGTCGATCTCATCTTTATTCGGAAGCATGAGGTAGTTGATGAATGGCTCATCACTAGTGCCACCAACGAAGACATTTTTCTTATCAACCCGCAGAGTGAAACCAATCATGTTTGCGATCGTTGTGCGTCCATAGCTGCCGCAAATAGCGACAACTGGTTTTTTACAGTTGGCATAAGCAAATGCAAAATCACTATAAACAGCTCTTCCCTGCTCGCGCGCCACATTGAGCTGCGGAAGATTGGGATCTACGGACGATGAGTACACGATAATATCAGCTGAAGTGAAGTCTTCCTCTCTGTGCTCACCCAAAGTCATGGCTGGCGCAGGATTAAACTTCTTAAGTCTCTTTACTTGCTTATTGAGATCAAAGATTGGCTTGATGTCTGTAACTTTTATCTCACAGCCAATTTGATTAAAAAGATTGAGCAGCGCAAACCCAGTCTTTCCCAAACCAACGATAAGAACTTTCTTGCCTTTTAGGTGTTCCATAACTTCCTCTTCTTTCTTAGCGTAGTTTTAGTGATGCAAGGGCTAGGATTGCCAGCACCAAAGAGATAATCCAAAAACGAACAATGACTTTTGTCTCTGGCCAGCCAGAAAGTTCAAAGTGATGGTGAATTGGAGCCATTTTAAAAATTCTTTTCTGGCGCAACTTATACGATACTACCTGTAGTATCACAGAGACGGCTTCCATGACGAAAACGCCGCCTACGATCACGAATAGAAACTCGTTTTTTGTAATAACAGCGATTGTACCCAACACTCCACCGAGGGAGAGAGAGCCAACGTCCCCCATAAAAATCTCCGCGGGATAGGCGTTATACCAAAGAAACCCTGCGCCGGCGCCAACGAGAGCACCAACCAACACTAAATTCTCTCCGACATCAGGAATATAGGGAATCAAAAGATACTGTGCGAGCTCAACGTGACCGGCCACATATGCCAAGAGACCCAAGGTCGTTGCAGAAATGATTACTGGTCCAATAGCAAGACCGTCGAGACCATCCGTTAAATTAACAGCGTTACTTGAGCCAACAATCACAAACGCACCGAATATCACATACCCCCATCCTAAATCAGCAATAGGCTCTTTGATAAATGGGATGTAGAGATTGGTATCCGTGACGTTGTACTTAATCATGAAGTAGCAAGCTAGGCCCGCAGTCAAAAACTGCCAAAGCAGCTTTTGCTTCGCACTTACGCCCTTAGAGTTTTTCTTGAGTACTTTGTAGTAGTCATCAAGCCCCCCCAAAAAGAAATAGCTCATCATAACAAAAAGAGTAATGAGGAAAGGAGTGCTTAGAAAGTTGCCACAGATCAGTGTCGCGGCAAGTGCAGAGCCAATAATGAAGACCCCTCCAAAGGTTGGAGTGCCTTTCTTTTTTAAGTGAGACTGTGGACCATCCTCACGAATACTTTGACCGAATTGTCTCAGTTTCATTAAGGCAATAAATCGTTTTCCCCAAACAAGAGAAACAATAATGGCCACCACAAAAGCTATGAAAGAACGAACCGTAATGTATCGAAACAAGTTGAGAACGGCTTGATTCTGACTTAGCGGATAAAGCCAGTGAAAGAGCATAGTTACGCCTTAGAAAAGAGGGTAACGTTAAGTTATAGCGAGAAGCGACTCCAATTGTAAAGAGCGAGATCCCTTTATAAACACATGCGTCGCGTTGCGAGTGATGTCTCGCCATCTTTCTCCGTTTATCTCTTTCACGTTAGAAAACGTCAGGCCATCACCTCGGCCTCTCACATAATGAGACGCGAAACGCCCCACAAACACCGCTTTTGCCTTGGGCCACTTCTTTAAAAACTCACCTAATTCTTGGTGGAATTGGTCGGAATTATCACCGAGCTCATTCATGTCTCCCAAAAACAATACTGCATTCGACTCATCAACGCTTCGGCGGCGAAGCTCATCGAAAAAACCGCTCAAAGCAATCTGCATGGATGAGGGATTTGCATTGTAGGCATCAAGAAAGGTCTCTTTATCTAAAATCTTTTGCCACTGAGACCGGTTAAAGGTGGGTTTAAAGTTGGCACAAGCTGCAATGAGCTCATTTTTCTTTTGAGGAAATAGATTTATCGCAATGATGAATGCCGTAGCTAAGTTTGAAAAATTATGGGTTCCAGCGATGTGGTCATTTGAAATCTTTATTTTATCCCCTTGTGAGTGAATAAGAACTTCAGGAGCAGCGATTTCAAAATAATAATCTGCAGACTTATTGCTTGAAGAGAAAGTCTTCATCCCGGCCAATGGTGAAAGTTGCTTCAGATATGTATCATCGAGGTTCTGAAAGAAGATTAATCCCTGCGGTTTCTTTTGTGCCAAATGCGTATACAAATACCCCTCTTCTTTGAACACGTTCTCTACGGTATCAAAGAACTCTAGATGAGTGGCACCGATGTTTGTAACTAGGCCACCGCGGGGATTTGAAATGTCACAAAGAACCTTAATTTCACCCGGATGATTGCTTCCAAGTTCCAACACACAGACCTTCGTCTGGGGCTTGATTTGCAGTAGGGTAAATGGCACCCCAAGATGGTTGTTATTATTTTTCTGAGTAGATTCAACCAAACCCGGGAACGTAGAATTCAATACAAAGCTAAGCATTTCCTTGTGAGTTGTTTTTCCATTGGAACCAGAGATAGCAAACAGATACCCACCAGAATTTTGCCATTCGCTGACGTGCCCAGAGGCAATTTCCTGCGTAAATGTAATCGCATCATTCACTTTTACAAAACAAACATGAGGGTACTTAGATTTATAATTGCTCACGATTGCATCATTGGCAGCGCTCATCTCATACACTATTAAAGCACAGCCCTTATCGATGATTTCCGCTACATGCTCAAGCGGATTGTACTTTGCACCGTTGTAGGCTACAAAAAAGGATGGATGTACGTAACTTCTCGTATCGTTACAAAAGCCCATCAGTTCAGAGGGAACCACTCCGGTTACTTCAACCAGAGACTGACATCGAGAGATAAGGGCTTTAATCTGAATCATGGGGCTCTTCCTTGCAAAAAATTATCGAGTGTGAGGATGTCTGAGTAAGGATGCTTCGTGGTGCCTTTAATAATATAATCTTCATGCCCCTTACCCGCGACCACAAGCACCTCCATGGCACCAAGATCATTGAGCTCATTGATCAAAGCCGTTGGTCGATCTTCAATTTTTTTATATTTCTTCGGATCAAGAGGTTTTGCAATATCATTGATGATTTGCATTGGATCTTCGGTTCGAGGGTTATCACTTGTGAGGATGAGCTCATCAGCATATTTCTGCACAGCCAAACCCATCAGAGGTCGCTTCCCCCTGTCTCTGTCGCCACCACATCCGAAGAGAACTTTGATTTTATGAAGGGGGTATATCTCACGAACGGCACTCAGTAGATTTTCCAAAGCATCTGGTGTGTGAGCAAAATCCACAATGGCGGCCCGCTCATCCCATTCCTTGATGTAAAAGCGTCCAGGAGTTGGGAGCAGGTTGCGAGTATCCACTTTTACTACGGCTGGATTAACTTCCATTACCAATGCAAGGGCCAGGCTCAGATTATCTAGATTGAATTTTGTTTTAAAAAATGGGGGAAGCCTACTTTTCGTTTCTTCACCAAGTCCGGCAAGGACCTTACAGCTCTCTGGCTTTGCAATTTTATTTGCTAAATCTATTTGGGTGGATGGGAGATAAACGGAGCCCCCGGTGCGCAAATAATTAAAAATTTTCTTCTTTGCCTCAAAATACGCATCCATCGTCTTGTGATAGTCCAAGTGGTCTTGAGTGAGGTTCGTCCAGGCACCAGAATAGAAAGTAAGACCTGTCACTCGGCTTTGCTCTAGCGCATGAGAGCTTGCCTCCATGGCCACAACATCACATGCCTGTGCATGCTGAAACAAGATTCTTCTGAGTTGAATAAAGCTTGGTGTTGTGAGCCCAAAATCCTCAAGCAAACCCTTTTCACCCCGAACTCCAATTGTCCCAATACTAATTGCCTTCAGTCCACACAAAGTGGAGAGCTGTAGCACTAGATCAGCAGTGGTTGTTTTTCCGTTAGTACCAGTAATGGCGATGATTTTTGTTTTTCTGGGTAAAGGGAAGTAGATGTCGCAAAGATCTTTTTGAAAATTAAGCCACTGGTCTTCGCGCGCAACAATCAGTGGGACATCTACCGGAAAATTCCGATTGAGTATTAGAACCTCTGGCCGATGTTTGCGAAGGTATTCCTGCAATCTTGACTCTGATTCTGGATTCGGGTGCAAGTAATAGAAAATAGCTGTTCCGGGACGCGACTGCTGAATCCGATCATCTATAGTTGAAATTGACATCAACTTTTCAACGGATCCAGTTAAGATATAATTCGCTAAATCACTCATACTTAGGCACACCGAAATGCAGGTGTACTGTTTTGGACTCCGGCAGAGTCTCGCCGGATTCCGGATTTTGTCGCTGAACAACCCCAAACCCAGTGATACCTAGCTGGATATTGAGACTTTTTGCAAGCCGAGTAGCGGAGGTCTTATCCATACCCACAAAATTAGGCATGCGCCCAGGGATAACAACCTTTGAAGCAGATTGCTTAAACATAACTGTATCTAGGTTCTTTGTATTAGATGCTTTGTCATAACGTGCAAATTTTGAGAAATCTTTTTTCTTATAGAGTAGGTGCTGAGTGATTTTTTTAAAGACTGGGGCAGCAGCCACGTTCCCGTAGTAACCCTTTTGTCTCGGGTTATCAATGTATACCAGAACGACAAATGAACGACTTACATTAACCGGGAACCCCACGAAGCTGGCCACATAGCCTTCGTAGCCACCACGCTCTGAAACTCGCTGAGCTGTACCTGTTTTCCCAGCGACTTGATAATGGGGAATGCGGGCATTGGACCCGGTTCCATTCTCAACCGCCTCAATAAGCATTTTACTCACCTCATGAGAGGTATTCTCAGAGATAATTCTGTTTTTTTCGATGATCTGGGATTCACTTGTTTTCAGGATCGTAGGTTTAACCAAAAATCCCCCGTTAGCAATCGCTGCATAGGCCCTAAGCATCTGGAGAGGAGTGGTCGCTACACCGTGACCGAAGCTAATATTCGAAAGGGTTAGTGGCTGAATTTTCTTAGACCTATTAACAATACCACTGGACTCACCCAGCAACTCGATCCCGGTTTTACTCCCGATCCCAAAATCAAACATGGTCTTTTTGAGACGGTCGTATTTTAAATCGAAAGCTATTTTTGTAGTTCCGACGTTAGAGCTATATTTTAAAATATCTGTCACGGTTAACCACTCAAACTTCTTATCAGACTCGGCTTCTGAAATGATGTGGTTTTGAACTCGAAGTCTTCCGTATTCACAGAAATATTTTTTCGTCGCTGTTGCCACATTGTTTTCAATGGCTGAAGCGATAGTCAGTGTTTTAAATATTGAACCGGGCTCAAAGGGATCACTGACAAAACTGAGTCTTCTATCTTCGGAGCGAGATCCCTCGATTTGATTTGGATCAAAGCTCGGGTAGTTTGCCATGGCCAAAATCTCCCCGGTTTCTGCATCCATGACAGCAGCACCACCGCGAGTTGCATTGTGATAGTCAACGCTTGTCTTAAGGCTATTTTCCGCGATTGATTGTAGCTCCTTATCAATAGACAGGTCTACATCTCGGCTGTGGTTTTCCTCAGGGTGAATCTGCTCATATTTAACAGGTCTTCCCTTGGCGTCTCGGTAGAACCTTAGGACCTGGGCCTGGCCCTTAAGCTTCTCGTTTAAAGACTTTTCGACTCCAGCCATTCCCACATTATCAAGCCCGGTGAAACCGATGAGTTGGCTCGATAGTTCTTTGTTAGGGTAGACGCGAGTATTAACGGGCTCGAGCTTAATGTGCTTGAGCTTTTTTAGATTAACGATCTGATTTTCACTTAGTTTAATTTTTCTTGCGAGCCAGGTGTGCTTGTTTCTGTTTTTTACTTTGTTCCATGTCGATTGGATCGTTAATTGGGGGACGAATTGTGACAGTATCTTTACTTCACTCTTAAACTCATTGCCCTTGTTTCTGGGAAACGCAAATACGTTCCAGGTCTGGACATTGATCGCAAGTGGGTTAGCGTTTCGATCGAAGATGTTTCCACGGTGAGGGAAAGATTTTATTTCACGGACGTACTGGCTTCGAGCGTAGCTAAGTAGTTTTTCTTTTTGAAAGATTTGAATGAAGCTTGCCTTAGCAATCACCAGTCCAAATAAGACCACAAAGAAAATAAACGATAACTGAATTCTCTTTTTCACAAGCCCCCTATACTAAGCACATCCATATGCTTAGGGAATAAGGATTATTTGCTCGGGGCCTGGTTCTTTCAGATTGAACTTCTCCGCAAATTCACGAAGTCGTTGCACCGAAAGCATCCGTGCCCGTTGCGCCTTTAATTCCTTGTTCTGGACTAGAACTTTATTAAAGCTCGTATCCAAGCTATCCAGCTGGTAAGCTTGTTCGATTGACTTCATCCTGATAGTCACGAACACGACAGCCAAACAAGAAAACGTTAATGTAAATGGGAGTACACGAGGATTGAAAAGTATCTGAACAACTTTGTTATTCGCGAGACCTGTACTTTTCTTTTTTCTTAGAGCCACCTAACCCTCCATGGTGATCTTCACGCCGCAGAACCCTCAGCTTGGCACTCCTTGCCCTAGGGTTGGAATCAATTTCGCGCTCGCTTGGAACAATTGGCTTCTTAGTTAATATTGTAACGCGGTTATCTGATTTCGCCACTATTTCTTTAAAGGTATGCTTAACGATTCTATCTTCAAGCGAATGAAAGGTAATGATGGCACAGGTTCCTTTTTCGGCGAGCAGAGATGGAACATCTGCTAGCAATCTCTCTAGCACCCCGAGCTCATCATTCACGGCAATTCTCAGTGCCTGAAATGTTCTCGTGGCCGGGTGAATTCCTTTGTGACGTTGCCCCGATGGGTAAGAAAGAAAACAAGCCTCTTCCAACTCAGCAGTGGTCCTATAGGGCCGAGTTTTTCTTTGCTCACAAATTCGAGCAGCGATTCGTCTTGAGAGCCGCTCCTCACCGTACTTATAGAGAAGATCTGCCAAATCAGACTCTGGGAGCTGGTTTACAAGATCAGCAGCGGTCATGATTGAATCGTTAGATGGATTCATGCGCATATCTAAAGGAGCATCGCCACGAAAAGAAAAGCCTCTCTCCATCGCATCAAACTGATGGGAAGAGACCCCTAGGTCCGCCAGAATTCCATTGAATAAACCCGGGTTATTTTCATCGAACCATTTTTTTAGTTGTTCGAAGTTAGCGTGTACTAACTTAGCTCGATCTGACCAACCGTTGGTTTCTAGAAGCTTAATTCCGTTGGCTATCGCTTCGGGGTCTTGATCAAAAGCAATCAACCGAGCTTTGGGAAAACGGCGCAAAATCTCAGAGCTATGACCGCCCCCGCCGAAAGTGAGGTCGGCAAAAAGTGCCTGGTCTACCCCCTCTGCCCCTACGGCAAGTGCATCCAAGCACTCATCCAAGAGGACAGAAATGTGAGGGCGATATTCAGTGCTCACTTGAGGATAACTTCTAAAATCTTTTTATGATCATCGGTTAGTTTGGCGGGGTCTGTGACGACTGCAAATTTATTTTCAGGGACGAAGCTGATTGGATTTTTAACTAGCGAGGGAATAAGTTCAGTCACGAGCTTTTGAGCAGAAACATAGTTGTCTTTCATGACACTCATAATTTCTTGAACCTCACAATGTTCTTCTTTCCAGCAGTCATAGTCTGTAACCATCGCAACGGTGGCATAGGCCATACCAGCTTCCTTTGCCAGGAAGGCCTCGGGTACGTTTGTCATGCCAATGATTGAAGCTCCGAAAGATCGATAGATCTGAGATTCAGCTCGGGTCGAAAATTGTGGACCCTCAATACACACATAGGATCCACCAAAGTGCGTCTTCACGCCTGTTTTTTTGCTAACCTCATAGATACGTGACTGAAGACTCTTCTCAACCGGATAAGCCGCAGAAACATGACCTACCATGCCGTTGTCAAAAAAAGTTCTCTTTCGCAGCCCCTTCGTCCAGTCGATGAACTGATCGGGGAGTACAAAATCGCGGGGGGCATATTGCTCTTGCAGTGAACCGACAGCAGATATGCTAACAACCGTATCAACGCCTAATGCTTTCAGTGCATAAATGTTTGCGCGATAGTTAACTTCACTTGGGGTGATAAAGTGGCCAATGCCGTGACGGGGCAGAAAATAAAACGAAGACCCGCCCACCTCCATCTCCATGACCTTTGAGCTAGGGACACCAAAGGGGGTTTTAACCTCATGCTCTCGGATCAATTTGATCGCATCAAGTTTGTAAATCCCACTTCCACCGATAACAGCAAGCTTGATGCTCATTAGCGAGAAACTCCTGTGCTTAGGTCGAGGGTTTTACCCAAAGACTTCGACATCCTGCCGAAGATGTTCGAGGATTCTTCGCGCTCAGACTCTTCCTTACAAAGAATACAAAGGTCTGCGGTAGGACGCGCCATCAAGCGTTCAAATCGAATTGTGTCGCTACACTCCGTGCATTCACCGTACTCGCCGGCTTCAATTTTCTTCAGCGCTTTTTCAATTTTTTTTGCATACATGACTTCACGATTTCTAAAGCGAAGCAAGTGTGAGCCTTCATAATCAGCGATGGCAGCATCAGCCTCATCGTTAACATCATCAGTTGAGTTCAAACCAAGGTCTTCGCTGCTGACTTTTCCACTAAAGAGCAAACTTGCTTTTTCTTCCTCTAGCTTGTTTTTAAGCTGGTCGATTTGTTTCTTCGTTAACGGTTTATTCTGTACGGGTGCCATTTAGCCACTCCTTGTTATTCTAGTCCGCCCTTAATATTGAGCAGAACCATTTTGCTGATTGTTTTTAAAGTTTCGAAAACACCTTCACCTTGAAACGCCGAGGCTTCAAATTCGGGAATTTTGCGAGGGTTGAGTTTTTGCGAGAGATCAGTAACCGGGGCAACGTTAGGGAGATCGCGCTTATTCCACTGCATCACAGTGGGAACCTTAAGCGGATCATACCCCTGATCTTGGAGGTTTTTCTGCAGTGATTGCCAGCTTTCAACATTCGCCTCCATCCGCTCAACCTGTGAGTCCGCAACGAAGATAATGCCATCGACCCCGCGAAGAATGAGCTTTCGGCTAGCTTCATAAAACACCTGTCCAGGAACAGTGTAGAGGTGAAAGCGTGTTTTAAACCCTCTTATCTCTCCAAGATCCAGGGGAAGAAAATCAAAAAACAGAGTTCTTTCGTTTTCCGTGTTTAAAGAAATCATCTTTCCTTTATTTCCAGCTGAGGTTTTCTGATAGATCCACTGTATATTAGTGGTTTTTCCCCCAAGCCCTGGACCGAAGTACACGATCTTGCAGTTAATTTCTTTGGTATGATAATTTACAAATGACATAAGGCCTACAATCCAAAAAGACGATCCATCTCTGCATCGGTAATGTCGCTAAATAAATAGCCTTCTCTTACCCGCGGAGCTGAAGTCTTCATAAGTTTATTTGTTTCTATGTATTGAGAAAGTTTTTCTCCTAACAATTTAATCTGTCGCTTTAGAAAAGCTGGATTCGTTACGTCCTGATAAACCGCCGTGAGGTAGAGGGTGGGCGAGTACATTCTTACGGGATAAATGACGACTCCCTGCTCGGATGTATCGAACACAAATCTAAAATCATGATCTACAACTTTTCCGGCTGCTTGGGCCATCGCCGCAGAAGCCTCCCAGACCGCACAAGTGAGAGCCGCAAGCGACTGTGAATGCTGATCATTTTTTGCATCCCACACAAGCACGCCGTCACCACGGACAACGAGTAACCGGCCTTGGAGGTCGAAACCCTCTTTGCTCATAAACTCATGGATGTGTTGATGAAGATTCATCATTAAAAACTCTTCCTGTTTTCCAAGGCTTTTCCAATTGTCATCGGGTCTAGATACTCAAGACTTCCACCGATAGGCATGCCAAATCCGATTCTCTCGACCTGAACCGAGTCCGGGAGAATATGCTTGATGTAGGCGCAGGTCGCATCACCCTCAATACTTGGGTTAAGCGCAAGAATAACTACATCCATAAGTTTTCTGTCCGCCAAA
Organism: Pseudomonadota bacterium; assembly: GCA_021299675.1. Lineage (GTDB taxonomy): Bacteria > Bdellovibrionota > Bacteriovoracia > Bacteriovoracales > Bacteriovoracaceae > UBA6144. Next base: position 14,791 of record JAJTIF010000239.1, read on the forward strand.
TCACTAAGTTTTGAGAGCCTAAGTTGGTCTGGTCCCACCCCTAACAAGGGATTAAGCACTCCGCCCAAAACAATAAATCTTCCTTTATACTGTCCGCTCTTCTCGACCGCTAGCAGATCAGACACTTGCTCCACCACACAGACCACTCGGGCAGATGTGCGATGATCATTTGAGCAAATTTCGCACAATTGATGATCGGTCCACATTCCACATTCTGAGCAATCTTTTAATGTCGCTAACCCTTCCACCGCATGAGCAAAAAACTCAAGGTCGCTATTTCTCCACTTCGTTAGAGAAGTGACCATCCGGAGTGCAGACTTCTCTCCCACACCTGGAAGCTTTGAGAGCGCAGTAACTGCGTTCTTGATTTTATCTGGCAAACCGATCATTAAAACATTCCCGGGATACTGAGACCGCCCGTCACCTTTGACATTGCACTCGAAACCATCTCCTGCGACTGCTTCATCGCTTGATTGACAGCTGTGAAGACAAGCTCCTCGAGAGTTTCTACATCATTTGGATCTACCGCTTCTTTTGAAATCTTTATAGAGAGGAGTTCTTGCTTACCGTTTACCTTTACCTTAACTGCTCCACCGCCAGCCGAGGCCTCTACCTCTCTCTCAGCTAGTTCATTTTGTAGGCTGGCAAGTTTAGCCTGCATCTGCTGGGCTTGTTTCATCATCTGATTGATATTCATGGTATCTATTCCTTGAGAATGACTTTATCCACCTTCGCATTAAAAAGTTTTTCAGCCTCTTTAACGTAGGGGTCGTTGAGTATTAAATTACGTCGCTGTTCAACTTCATCTTTCGACTTCTTTTCGTGACGATCAGAAATTGAGATGAATCCTGTTTTCTTTGCTTCATCCTGAGTAAGGGTCAAAAACCTAACCTGAATCTGCTCGATGGAAACCTCATAGAAGTTTGCCAAGAGCAGCTTGAGTTTTGCCATGACCTCCGGGTCTTTTAAATATTCAGCGGGCATCATCTCATCTTCGACGTAGCCCACTTCGATCACTAACTTGTCGTCAACAAACTTAGGGGCGCGTAGATAATCCCCGAGTTCGAGATTGGCCCGTATTGTAGGTGCGTTTAAAAGACTATTGGTGAAGTCTTCAAGTTTGTTGCTTATAATTTTACGCAATTTTTTCTTGGCTTCTAGAGAGGTAGAGGCTTGAGTCGTTTTTTGTCCATGCTTGATCTGTGCCTCGTCAGGCTTCAGGATTTGTCTTCTGCGGGCAAGCTTCTGGATCACCACATCGACTACTTTTTCTGACTGAGCGGTCTGCAGGGCCCAAATCGCATCTTTAGAGAATGTTTCATATATCCAAAAAAGCTCGGCATATGTAATGCCTTTTAGCGCCTGATCCTTCAAAAGCCCCTCTGCGTAGCAGTGCTCAGGTGAATCAATCTTTTGAATGACTTGATAAAAGTTGTCCATCACCTGATCAATCAGTTTTTTGAGATCAATATTCTCATTGAGTATTGATTTGAAGATTTCAGATGCTGCAGTCGGATTTTCCTTAAGAACAAATGAGATCAACTCACTCACTGCTCCTGAACGTGCCAGGCCCAAAGCCTGATAAAAAGATCTTTCGTTAATCTCCTGGTGTCCAGAGAGACTAAGGACTTGGTCGAGAAGTGAAAGCGTGTCACGAACAGATCCCTTTCCGTATTTGGCTAGCTTACGGATCAATTTAGGATCATTAAATTTAATTCCCTCAGCTTTTGTGACCTTAAGAATGTGCGCTTCAAGAACATCGTCCAAAACATTTTTAAAATCAAATCTCTGGCAACGTGAAAGAACAGTGCCCAATAATTTATGAGGATCAGTGGTGGCAAAGACAAAAATCACATGGGCAGGCGGCTCTTCAAGTGTTTTTAATAACGCATTAAAGGCAGGCGTTGAGAGCATGTGAACTTCATCGATCACATAAAGTTTGTACTCACCTCGAGACGGAAGATAGCGAACGTTTTCTATAAGCTCTCTGACGTTATCTACTCCGTTGTGACTTGCGCCGTCAATTTCTTGATAATCCAGAGAGTTACTTTGCTCAATATCCTTGCAAGATTGGCATTCACCACATGGATTCATGTCAGGGCCACGGTTCTCGCAGCGAACAGCCTTTGCAAACAAACGTGCAATTGATGTTTTTCCTACTCCGCGAGTACCAGTAAACAGATAAGCATGAGCTAGTTTTTTGGCGCGCAAAGCGTTTTGAAGTGAGCGGGTGACATGCTCTTGCCCAATCACTTCTTCAAAGTGTTTGGGTCTCCATTTTCTGGCAAGAACTTGATAAGACATAAGTCTCCATAATCACGGTGCTATCAGAGGCGCACAAAATAGGGGAGTAAAGTAGTACCGTCAATGCGCGCATGCGCAACAATCGCGATAAAAGCTTCAATGTCAGACAATTTAAGAGAGAAATAAGACTTGATTAAACAAACGAATGCGAAAGCGGCCTGGAACCAAACACAACCTACCAATTCCAACACCGTTGCTTCGTTCCCGACCTGGCGGATTCATGGCAGTAGGCTCATCTGGCCCAGACCGTTGATGATCCTAAGGTCTACTGATTAAGATGTCAAAAAACTATGCAGGCAAATAATGGCGGAGAGGATTTTAATAATTATTAGAAATTAAAATCCTGTTTATTTTCATGCGCTTAAGCCATTACAAAAATATCTGGGTGACGGGTGGGTGAAAAACTCACCCTTCAATTGGTGAACAAATCTCAACCAGGAAGCCATCTGGCTCCCTTACATAAGCAACAGCTTGCCCCCAGGGCTTAACGACTGGAGATACTACATTTATAGCACCTTCCGAAATTGCTCGATGAAATGCACTATCTACATCTTTTGTAACAAGGGCAATTTCCATTTCACTGCAAGGGCGAGAGCCTTTATTACTTACAAAGCCAACACCGTTAGACTCTGCTAACTCAAAGCTAGCGAAAGCCAATGTGGTATCGCCTGTACTTAGCTCGCCGTAATCCCCTGACTCATGTAGAAATTTTTTCTCTAATCCAAAAGCTTTAGTAAAAAAATTTAAGGTTTCCGAAACATTTTTAACATACAAAATGGTATAGCCGAGCTTCATATTTTCCTCACAATTTAGAGAATCACCTTAATGTTCTCACAGTAAGAAAAACAAGTCATCTGTATTTCCTTGGTCCATTGTTTTGAATATCAACCCATCGTTTAAATCTATACATTTTCAAAGCTTTTCCAAAAGTATGCACGAAGTCCAAGAGACCCATCAGCAAGTAAGATGCTCCGACGACTAAAAATTGGTGTGAACCGAAAAAATATCCGAAATGAAGAAGCAAGAATGGCACGAAGACAAGAAATAAAAGCGAAATCCAAGCTCTCACCGCGAAGGCGAACATAAAATAAAATTGGTCTTCTTCATCTGCTAAAAAATTATCGAAAAGCATTGAGGCCCTCGCCCATGAGCCAAATGGTTGCCACTGCAAACAATGTGTAAGGATTTGGACAAAAGACAAAGAGGGCGACCGAGGAAGTGAGACCTATGAAAAGAAAATCCAGAAAGGAAGTGTTTTTCTTTTTTGGTCGCCCTACTTTTGCCATGAAAATTAAATAGAAAAAGTCTTTGGATAAGATCTTGTTTAAACTTTTAAAGATTTTTTTCTTTTAAAGCCTCTCGACCATGCCCTTTGCTTGTATCGAGTTTTCCAGAGTGTTCTGCTACCTGCCAAGGGCTGCGACATGATTTAAATATCTTATATAAGTATATAGGGGAAACCCACATACTTTTTTTCTCGCAAGCCAGCAGATTATCGCCTGTCTTATGGCTCGGTCCCATTCAGATTTAGCCTCTTCCCACCTTATTTAGCATGCCCAAATCATTGGGTGTTGTGGTTTATCTGCGGTCAGTATTTTTACCCCTGACTGGGACAGCCCCCATGTTTTCCATCGGAACTGCTATGGCTTAACTACAATTGCCTGAACAAGTTTTGCTCTTGTAGTTGGGCTTAACCATCTGCCCCCATCTTGTTCAATCATATAAATGGAGAAGAAGCTTGGCTCAGAACAACTCAATGCATGGGAAGCCTTCATAACGAGGCAATCGCTTGTTTTGGGCCAAATTGAGAAGGCTCTTGAAAATGAGCCCAAAGCGTTGCCTCTTCATCTCTATGATGTGCTTCTGGTTTTAAGGCGTGCTCCACAAGGCAAGATGAGATTGAGTGATATTGCTGACAGGATTGTAACGAGCCGAAGTGCTCTCACAAGATCCGTCGAGAAACTTGAAAAAATGGGATTTCTGACAAAAGAAAAGGCCAAGGAAGACGGCAGAGGTCTTTACGCCGAAATTACAACTTCAGGCAAGATGGCTCAGAAAGAAACTTGGGTCTTTTATCGCGAGGCTATCCAGTCTTTTTTTGGAAAATATTTGACCGTAGCAGACGCAAAACAAGTGACTGAGATACTTCTGAAAATTCCAAATCATCGAATTAAGGCTGAACAGGGAAATATTGATTGAGTGCTATAGCGTAGGCAAAAAACTATATTCGTTGGCACATATTGGACAGCTTTAGAAATATCACACGCAAACACTACAAATAATTGATTCATTCTTGATTAAAAAATCCTTGAACGTCGTCACTCCGGGTTAAATGGACCTCGTCTCATAAGATCAAGTGTGGAAAAATGGATTAACGGAATCGAAGATAAATAGTGGAGTTGCCACGTCAATACCGGACCGCCAATAAATCTAGAAAGCTTCCCAAATTAGGCCGGTTCGTATGGCGGCATTCGCAACCGGAAATAATGGCCAATATTTAGTAGAGCGTTCGGGTTTGTGAAGGCGTGTTATTTAATACAGACCGAATATTCTTGGGAGCTCAGCCGAGCACGAGTTAGGTCAGAAACTAGGGGTTTATCCGCATTGAGTTCTATAGGTCCTTGCGGCGGGTGCCCGGTACCGATAAAATAAGGCTATCGCCAAAAACTCCCGCCGGCGTTTGCAACCCCGCTTTCTGGTTGCCAGCTTGAACTTCCCGCGCGATCAGGAGCGCGGCGTGATAGGTAACTTCGTAAACTTCTGGACAATGAATTAGGGCCTGCCTTGATTCGCCTGAGGGATTTGTGACTTGCCCCCAAACTACGGAGGAGCTTCGCATTCTCTGCATCCGTGATGGACCTATGAGATTGCGGACGATCCACTTTCGACAAAGGTTCTTGAACCAAGCCATGCGCAAGATCCAATTGAATAGAAATTGGAATTTCATCACGTAAAATATCGCGCCGCTGGCCGCAAAATAGGTCTGAATGCTGGGAATTTGCGTCGTATGGTATGCCGTCAACAGATCGCCCCAAGGGACGCTTACAGAAAAGACTTTCGAGACACCGAAATCTATGAGTCGACCCAGCTTTGCAATTGGCTCATCAACCAGTGCGCCCTCTCTACGCGACATTCCTGGCCAACCTAACTGCCCGAGGGTGGTGAGCGCAGTCCCTCTCGACATTGCCGCCTCTGGGAAGGTCGCGAAACCGAGTTTCAAATCAGTTGCATCGGGTAGTTGCTTCAGCAAATAGAGCGCGAGACAATCGGATGGCACAACATCAAAGCCCACCGCCGGTAGGATCATAACCCCAGCACTCCGGGCCGACTGATCAAACCGCTGCGCTACTTCAAAACCTTTGCGCTCGCCATTAAAGTCCAGATAATGTGTCTTCGTCTGCAGGCACGCCAGCAAAAACGGTTCCACAGTATCATCAAAAGGTCCGGCCGTATTCAGCACAAGCTGAACATCAGTAAGTGCGTGCACGATATCTTCGATTCTGTCGAGTGAGAAAATTCGGTACGGCAGACCGAGTTTATTCGCGAGCTCGATGATCGTGGCAGCTTCTCGTCCCGCGAGAATTGGTTGCAAACCGTAGATCGCAGCATGTTCGGCGACGAGTTGTCCCGAATATCCGCTTGCTCCATAAATCATGAATGATTTTTTCATAGGTCCTCGCTAACTTCACTTTTTAAATCTAACTTATACTGCTTGGCCACCAGATACTCGAAGAATCGGGCCGGCAATAAGTGTTTCAAGGGAATCATTAACCGTTCCATTAGGGTTCCGCCAACATACCGAAGTGAAGGGCGATTCTGTGCGATAATTTGTTCTATCTTTTTAGCTAAAACTAAGGGACTTGAGCCAGCTCTTTCATTCGCAACCGCAGCATTCAGCGCCAGTGTCTGGTATTTGTAATAAGGCGATTTCTCATCGACTAATCTGTCTGATTTCTGTTTTGCTGACATACCTGTATTAATATCTCCTGGTTCGAGGATGACGACATTTACACCAAAAGGCATTAACTCGAGGCTCAGTGCCTCAGACATTCCTTCAAGTGCGAACTTAGAGGCACTATACATCCCATCGAATGGAATCGCAATTTGACCGCCTATCGAGGTTGTATTTATAATGAGACCGCGCTTATTCTTACGCATCGTGGGAAGTACAGATTGTATTGTCCTTAATGGACCCAACGTATTTACTTCAAGTATTTGTAGAGCATCCTTGATATCTGTCTCCTCTAGGGAATTTGAAAAACTGATTCCAGCGTTGTTAATGAGAACATCAATGCGGTGATCCACCTTTAACACCCTATCTATTGCAAACCTCACAGATTCGGTATCTCGTACGTCCATCGAAAGTATCGAATAGCCATCAAGATGTGGCTGAATTCCATCAACATGCTCTACTATTGTGCCGAAAACTTTCATTCCCTTAGAGGCCAAGTAACCTGCAGTTGCCATTCCTATGCCGGATGATACTCCGGTTATGAGAACTATTGGCTTTATATTGTTCATACTGTACTACGTTGTTGCCTGCGATCTTATCGAACTGTTCCATCGTGTAGCCATAGGCCCTCACCATCTGCTCCACCCGAAAGCCTTCAACGGCGCGTTTGCCGTTTTCAAAATGGCTAATCGTCGTGTGAGTGACTCCCACAATGGATGCCGCTTGACGTGTCGTCAGACGTGCATTTTCGCGCAAACGCTTTAGAACATTTGCGACACTTTCATTTTTGTTTTTGGTTACTGGCTGCATGTTTCTTGTCTCCTTTGGTTGATGCTTTCCAGACATCGAACTTGGAAACTACGAAACGCTGTTGTTTTGAGAAGTTAGCTGGAGGTTTCCAGCTTTCCAACTTCCTGAATTTTTCTATTTTTCCGTAGCACAAAAGTAGCACTGAAATAGCATAACTCAGGAATTTTGGCGTATTCTCGTGACCTCCCCCCACAAAATACTCTAACCCAAAAGTTCACAATCCTGTTAAAATTAACCAAAGAGGAATTGTTGAATGAAAAAGTCAAAATTTACCGAACAGCAAATTGTTACCGCGCTTCGTGAAGTCGAGTCCGGCGCTCGCATGGCCGACGTTTGCCGCAAAAACGGCATCAGTGCCAAGACCTTCTACAACTGGAAGGCAAAGTATCAGGGCATCGATGTCTCGGAGCTCAAGAAAATGCGCGAACTGGAACAAGAGAATTCTAAGCTCAGAAGACTTGTCGCCCAGCTCTCTGTCGACAACATGGCACTGAAGGATGTTCTCTCAAAAAAGTGGTAAGGCCTGTTGACCGACGTAAAGTCGTCAAACACATGGTTGAGGCTTTAGGATTGAGCCCTAACCGTGCCTGTGGCCTTGCTAAGATCCATCGAAGCGTGCTTGTGTACGAACCCAAGGAAGATAATCGTAAAGACGAGCGAGAGGCACTCAAAAAACTTGCTGCTCGATATCCACGCTATGGCAGTGGGCTGTTGCATACGATGATGAGGCGCGAGGGCTGGAAGATCAATCACAAGCGTACAGATCGCCTCTATCGCGTTGAAGGGCTGAGTCTGAGGCTTAAGAGGAGACGCAAGAGAGAAAGGCATCTGAGAGAAGCCTTGATACAGCCCCAGAGGAGAGATGAGATCTGGTCGATGGACTTTGTTCATGATTCTCTGTCGGATGGGAGAAAGATTAAGTGTCTTACGCTAATCGATCAATTCACGCGTGAGTGTTTACTCTTGCACGCTGACACAACGATCAAAGGTAAAGACGTGGCCAGGCTATTAACAAAATTAAAGTGGCGAGGACGCTGTCCAGAGGTCTTAGTGTCTGATAACGGAAGTGAGTTTACGAGCAAGGCGATGGCAACCTGGGCACACTATGGGGGAGTTAAATTGCATTTTATCGAGCCTGGCAAGCCGACACAAAATGGTTTTACGGAATCGTTTAACGGCAAGTTTAGATTTGGTTGCTTGGATGCAACGTGGTTTGTAAATCTGGAGATGGCGAGAAAATGTATCGAAGCATGGAGAAGAGAGTACAACGAAATCAGACCGCACAGCTCACTTGGAGGCAAGACACCTTCAGAATTTGCTTTGCAGTTTGAGTTGAAAAAGATAGAGGGATCAAGTCAGGTTGTGAACATGAGAGTTCGAGCATGAGTGGGGGGAGGTCA
>JAJTIF010000052.1 GCA_021299675.1 Pseudomonadota bacterium
AGCTCCCGGCTTTCGGCTACCTCTGTGGAGATGTGGGACTTGTGGAGCAAGTACGCACCCTAAGCGAAAGACGCCGTAGTGAACTGGCCCTTCAGGTCACGAGTCACGATTTGCATGAGCGGATCACCCGCCTCCAGACTCGTTCTACCCGCATGATCACCGAGAGAAGCCAGGCAGAGGAATTTAAGTCTCAGTTCGAGGCGATCTCAAAGCTGTGTGAAGTCATTGAAGACGAAGCCATGAAGTCAGATTTCGTCACGGCCCTGAGCTCTCAGCTCTCCAAATGGGATGCGGTCAAAATGATGGGCATGTATGAGCTGGGCCCGAACCGTCAGAAGCTCACCTCGCCAGCGACGCAAAGAAATAAATGGACCACACTTCCGGGACTTTGGATCGGTAAAGTTTGTGAGCAAGGCATTGAACCTTTTGCCATCGACATGAGTTGGCAGGTCGCGCGGGATATCTTTGAAACAGAGCCCGTCGAACTCAAGCTGATGGGCGGCGCTCTCCACCCTGAACTCCTCGTCTTCGTGGAAGTGGATCAACAGCGCCTGATGGAGTTCCCTTGGGATCTCATGAATCAGATGCTCACCGCGAGCTATCGCCGCTGGAAGCTCAATCGTGAAATGCCTCGTCCCCAGGTCCAAGCGATGCCTGTTTGGGAGGCGCTTGATCACCTTGATAACCTCGCGCAGCCACAGATGGAAGCGAGCGAAAAACTAGCACTTATTTCTTTCACGCCATTGCTCACGATGATTAAAAAGAAATCCAATAATCGTTTTCATTTCACGGCCTGCATGAATGAATTCTTCCTCCAGCTCGGAGATGCGCTTCATCCTTCAACGCGTTTCTCCTATATGGGGCCTTGGCACATTGTTCTCTTCATCCAAAAGAATTTCATCGAGCGCGAGTTTAACATGGCCCGGGACATGGTGAATGAGTTTCCTTTCTGGAGATTTTTCGAAGACGAGACGAAGCTTCTCGGAGTGGAGTCGAAGCCGAGCATAAAAATCCTCGCGCCTTCTGCCGTGAATTACCTACGCACCCTTGAACGCGAGTTTGACGAGCTGCCGATCCTCGAGGCTCAGGCCAAGATGCAGCAGCGTCTCCATCAGCCAAGCTCACACTAAGCTATGCGTGAGCTCAGTCGATTAGATATTTTTGGAGAGCGCTTAGCTTCGAACTATCAAGTCATCCAATCTCTTGCCCCGCGAGCACGGATATTGCCGATGGTGAAGGCGAATGCCTATGGGCATGGGCTCCAGAAAATTTCTCAGTTCCTACTCCATGACTGCCACGCTCCCGCGCTCGGAGTGGCGAGCCTGGGTGAAGCCCTGGAGATAAAAACCGATCGACCGGTGTGGGTTTTTTCTGAGAATCTTCTCCAGCCACAGTTTGCCACTCATTATAAAAAAAATATCTACCCCGTGGTCTCTGACCTTGCGGGGTTAGAGTTCTTCTTGGGTGCACCAGAATTTAAACACCACCCTCTGATTATTAAGATTGATTCGGGCATGAATCGTTTGGGGATCGCGCGAGAGGAGTGGGCCTCAGCGCTCAAACTGATCACGCAATCATCGCGCAGCTCGATTCAGCATCTGATGAGTCACTTTGCGACGTCTTACTACCAGCAAAAACCAAATGATATGATCACCCGTCAAATCCAGTGCTTCAGAGAAGCCCAAAGCTTTTTTGGCTCGCACCTCAGGATCGAAGAAACTTCCATGAGCAACTCCGGTGCAATTGAGCAGGGGCTGATGGTGGAGGAGAGTTGGGTGCGACCGGGACTCATGCTCTATGGGCCCGGAAGTTTTGCTACCAAGACAAAGATGATTTCTCGCTTCTCCACGCGAGTGATGAAACTCAAAGCCTATGAGCGAGGAACGCCGATCGGGTACGGGGTGCACGTAACACCGGAGGCCGGTGCGATTGCTCTGCTGCCGATTGGTTACGGTGATGGCTTTTTTACTCAGAGTTCGGGATTCACACTTCGGATCAACGGAATTGAGGGAAAGGTTTTTGGACGGGTGAACATGGACATGACGGCTGTCTTTTTTAAACAAGAGGCGGCGGGTAAAATTAAAGTCGGGGATGAAGTGGTTCTATGGGATGAAAATCCTCAGGAATTACTCGACTGGGCCACTCAAATGCAGACCCATTCTTATCAAGCCCTGTGCGGCATCAGTAGTCGCATTCCGAGAGTTTATCATTTAGGATAGTGCTATGACTTTTTTGCAAACATACGTGGAGTATCTTGGCGCCTATATCCTGGGAGGACTCTCAGGGCTCGGTCGCTTCACGCAGTTTGCGGGCAAGGTTTTTTTCTGGGGAGCGAAGCCTCCTTTTCGCTTCCGGCTTCTGGTTGATCAACTCTTCTTCATCGGTAACAAATCTCTCTTCATTGTCTGTCTTACTTCGCTTTTCTCAGGCATGGTGTTTGCGCTGCAAATGTACCTGGGTGTATCCGCAATCAACATGGACTCAATCGTGGGTCGCATCGTCGCGATCTCGCTGGCCAAAGAGTTGGCACCGGTGTTCGCAGGACTCGTCGTGGCGGGTCGCTGCGGTAGTGCCATGGCAGCCCAGATCGGAAGCATGAAAGTCACCGAGCAGTTGGATGCTCTGGAAGTCATGGGGATTAACCCGCACCAGTATCTTGCGGTTCCGCGAGTTCTCGGCGCGACTCTCTCTATGCCCATGCTCTGTGCGGTCTTTATGCTCGTCGGAAACTTCGGTTCCTGGCTGACCGGTGTACATATCCTAGGCATCGACGAAGTGATGTATTTTCAAAAGCTCTCCGACTTCATGCGCCTGGGCCACGTCGCCGAAGGTCTCATTAAGGCTGGCTGTTTCGGATTCCTCATCGGACTGATCGGCAGCTACCATGGCTTCGAAGTCACGGGCGGAGCGGAAGGGGTTGGCCGCGGCACGAACCTGGCCGTCGTGTGGGGCATGGTAACGGTGCTCGTGAGTGACTATTTCATCTCAAGCTTTCTCACAAAGATTTTATAAATGACTGATGCAATAATTTTTAAAAATGTGACGAAGAGATACGGAACCTCCACGGTTTTAAATCATCTCAATTTCACCATCAAAGAAGGCAAGATCACGACCATCCTCGGATTTTCTGGGGCGGGTAAGTCTACCATGATGAAGCACATCCTGGGTCTCACGATTCCTACCGAAGGCGAGATCGTATCTCTAGGTGTGAACATGAGTGAACTCGATGAACTGGGACTCAGAGAGTTTCGACGCAACTTCGGCATGGTGTTTCAGTATGCGGCACTTTTTGATAACCTCACCGCTTATGAGAACGTGGCTTTTCCTCTGCGCGAATTTACAAAACTTAAAGACGCTAAGATCCGCGAGAAGGTCGACGATCTATTGGAAGCTGTGGAACTCGTCCCCGAGTCCTGGCACCGACTACCTTCAGAGCTTTCCGGAGGAATGAGAAAGCGCGTTGGTCTGGCCCGTGCCCTAGCGCTCGAGCCCCGCGTGATGCTATATGATGAGCCGACCTCGGGCCTTGACCCTATTAGTACCCAAGTGGTGTGTGATTTGATCGTGGATACCGCGAAACGCAACGCCGACAAGAAGTTGACTTCTTTGATCATCTCCCACGACGTGCGCGCCAGTCTGCGGATTTCAGACTTTATTATGTTCCTGGAGCGCGGTTCGATAGTTGAGTATTGTACTGTGGAAGAATTTCGCCAATCAAATAACCCAACCATACGCAGATTCCTTGAGTTGTGAGCGATTTCGATTATCATGGAAGAAGGCACAGGAAGTGTCTGAGATTTCATGGAGTGAAATCACTTGAGTGAATTAAAAGTTGGTCTCTTAGCCTTATTCGCCCTTTCAGCGGTCGTCTTTATGTCGCTGAAAATCACATCCAATCAAGCTGGATTCGGTAACTATACTCCGTATCAGGCGATGCTCGATGATGCCTCTGGTGTGATTGAGAAAACTCCTATCAAAGTGGCCGGTATCAATGCCGGACGAATCAAAGGCATCAAGCTCCAAGGCAACAAGGCGCTCATCGACTTTGAAATGAAAGACACCATCAAGATGACTCCCAACTCTAAGCTACAAGTAAAGAGCCAGGGTTTCTTGGGAGATAAGTATCTAGACATCGATCTCGGCGAGCCGAGCGAAGAGCGCTTGCCTCCAGGCTCTCTCGTTAACGCCCAAGTTGCCGGAGGCCTCGACAGTATTGGTAAAGACGCCGGTGCCATGATCAAAGAAATTAAAGAAGTGGCGGAGCTGATCAAAGACTCTCTTAAAGAGAAAGACGGTAGCAATAAACTCGCAAAAATCACCGACAACATCAAAGACCTCACCGCAAGTCTCAAGCGGATGCTTGAAACGAACGAGGGCAAGGTTGACGAGATTGTGGAGAACATCAAGCAAGTCACAGCTCAGCTGCAATATGAAACTGATCGCATGCAGAAGAATTCTCTCATGAGTGACCTCTCAAAGATCGGACCCATTCTTGATAAGGCTGACGTTGCCATGGGTGACCTAAAGGTCATCATCGAAGACGTGAAAGATGGAAAGGGCACAGTCGGAAAACTTTTGCGTGACGACGCGGTCGTCGATCAAGTTTCGCAGACCCTCTCAAGCGTGAACCGCTTGGTTAACCGTATCAATAACATTGAGGCGGACATTGGTCTTTCAACCGGTGCCAACACGCGCCTGGGTTCGGAAACCCGTTTCGACCTCGACATCTATCCGGCGCCCGAGAGATTCTTTAGGATTGGTATTGTCACCAGTCAGTTTGGCCCTGAGATCGAGCGCGAGTCGCTCAGCTGTTCCTCCGTCAACGGAGGAGCTGAAACCTGCACCAATACCCGTAAAATTGATAAGTCCCAGTTTAAGTTTAACTTGCAGATCGGTCGTCGTATTCAGCGCCTCGGAATCCGCGCAGGCTTGATTGAGAGCACTGGTGGTGTGGGTGTAGATTACTTCTTTCCTGACTGGGGCGTACGGACTGGTATGGAAGTCTTCGACTATCAAGAAGACGCCGGGCCCAATGTCCGTCTCCTGACTGAGTTTAAGCTTTGGAACGTCATGTTCGCACGTATCGCCGGTGAAGACCTTCTCTCAAAAGTTGGCAAGCAGTCAGCGACCATCAGTTTCGGATTGCGCTTCAACGACCAAGATCTTGCGGCCCTCCTGGGCCTATTGGCGAGGTAATGGTTGATGGTTAAAAACTGGCTGATTCGTACTAAGTCCAATCACATCCTGGGGCCAGTTTCCAAAGAAAAGATTATTGAACTCTATCAGAATGGCTCGATCCGTCCTGAGGATGAGGTCTGTAGCGGTAACGGCTACTGGTTTTTCATGCGCGAAAAAGAGCTCGTTGAGTCCTATATACTGGGAAGCAAGAAACAAAGCTTTAATCCGATTTCTGAGGCACGAGATGTGTTAACAGCAGATCGCCAGAACACCGATTCGATAATGGAAGCTCAGACGGAACATACGTTGGTCGGAAAGCTCGACCTCTCTTCTTTGCGGGAGCCGCCTGCGGCGCCGGCGGTGAAGGTCGAGGAAAAAAAAAAACTAACGGAAGAGGTCCTTAAGCCTGTTCGTCATAAAACCTCTGCTCCTCCTTCTCCTCCTCCTTCGGCCCCGGGCAAGATTAAAAAGAAGCTAGTGGCGCAGGGACCGATTAAAAATAAAGTAACCATTAAAGAGCGGAAGGTGAGTGATCGTTTCCTCATGGTGGGCACCGTGATCGTGCTCCTGGCCTTGGCTGGCGCACTCTACTTTCGTAAGAGACTGGCCACTGAGTTTCTCGAAAGTGCGATCCATCAGCTCATCCCCGTGGCTCACGCTCAGGACCTAACAGAGACGAGTAAAAAAAAAACTTCTGGATCAGTGTCCAAACCTCTGAGAACTACTCACTCAATCTCGTCGGTGGCCTAGACGGCTACAAGGTCGAGGGCGTGTTCAAGAAAACGCGCCTTAACTGTCAAAATTTCGATGACCCTTATCTCCAAGCCGCATTGATTTTGCATAATCCTCAAGCGGTGAATGAAGTCTTTCTTCTTTCGCTGCGAGACTGCGTACTGGCCCTCAAAGATGATCACCTGCTGAAAAAATGGTTTCTTGCCTCAGCCAACAAGAAAGCACTAAAGGAAATCAAGGACCCCATTCTGCTCAAAATCGAGCAGGCCACTCCGATTCTCTTGAAGGAGTCGATCACAAAATCAGACAGGGCTGTCATTAGTCAGATCCTCTCTCATCTTGACGAGCAGCCGCCCTACCTCGACTACGTTCTGCTAAGGATCCTCTGTTACGCAAAAATTGGAAATTGGTCACGCTCAGAAAAAATCATCATCGACTTCATCGAGCTGGATCCGATTGAGCGGATCAAGCAGACTCCCTGGCGTGGCGGCGGGGCACTGTTGGCAACCAAAAACCTAAGTCTTCAGGTGATGGAGGAGCTCGCCAACTATCTGGATCAAAAAGTGATCTTAGATAGCTTGTTCCAATTGATTCAGGACTTCTACTCGGATCCGCAACTGGTTGAGAAAGCAAACTCACTACAGGAGTATTCCCGTGGTGATCTCGTGGAAAAGCTCCAGCTGCGCTACAACTTCCACCAATCTCCTGGATTTGCGAGTTGGATGTCAGCCCAGTATCTTGGCAAAGAAAAACGTGAAGCCTTCGTCACCCAACTCCTGAACGCACCAGAACTAAAGGTCCCCTGGGTGTTTCTGGGAGACTTGCCTGATTCTCCAGCGATCAGAGAGCAGTTAGCGAAGAAAATGGCGCTCCTTAAAGAAAATCACACCCACGTCTTTTATCATTTGGTCTCTTCACAGGAAATGCTCGGAGTCGTGAGTCGGGTGAATGGTAGTTTGCTGAAAAACATCAAAAATACCAAGCGCCAGTTTTATCTCTCGCAGTGGCAGATCCAGCCCCAGGACTACTGGGCGATCGCTAATCTCATGGATATGGGGTTAGTGGACGATGCCTTACTGCAGACCCTCTCTGAGCTATGAACTATCAGCAGCCGGAATTCTTTCGTTTCGGATTCGATTCAATCTGGCTCAGTGACATGGTCAAAAGAAACTGCGAAGGTTTCATCCCTAAGAAAATCTTGGAGCTTGGTGCGGGAAGTGGAGTCATTAGCTGTGAGCTTGGCGCACACTTTCCTGAGGGGCACTTTATTTGCCTTGAGCTGCAAGAAGCCTTTCTGCCTTTCCTGAAAGCTAATCTGGAGCACTATCTCAAGCAGCGTCATGAGGTGATATCTCAAAGCGTAGCCCAGTTCAATCTGACTAAGACTAAAACCTTTGATCTGATCATTTTTAATCCTCCCTACTTTGAGACGACTGCCTCCCGCCCCTCACCAATTCTCGAACGAGAGATCTGTCGTAAACATGTGGTGGATACCTGGGATGACTGGATGGCGTGTGTCGAGCGCTCGCTCACGGCCCAGGGTCAGGTGTTTTGGGTCCATCGCAGAGAGATGCCTGGGCCTGAGGGATTTATCGTGGAGAAAATTTCCACACAAAATGAATTAGGTGTTTGGCGTGCTCGCCGCTTGTACGTAGAGTGAGATCCAGCGCTCTTTCTCTTCACCGGCTTCGATGTCCTTAAAGAGTGCTTCCGCTTCTGCTCGTAGGCGCCGGTATTCGGGCGAAAACTTGTGGATCACAGGCTCAGCTTTTTTAGGGAGTGTGGCTTTCTTCTCGATGAAAAAAGATTCGTTGGATTCAAAAGAAATTTTTTGAATCATCGGCGCAGCGAGCGGGAAGAGAGTGGCGATCTTAGCGATCAAAGGTTTCTCGAGGAACTTAAGCTTTTCTGCGAAAGCCGGATGCCGCGTGAGAATGAAGAGGGTTTTATTTTTGAGACGCAGTGGAAGTGATTGGTCAGCCATCATTTCACCCACGATCTCTGGCCATTTTTCGATAAGAGCAAAAAAATCAAAACCTTCGACGAAACGAATCCACTCCTCTTGCGGAGTTTGTCCTTGCCCTCGAATGGCAGGGGTGACTGATTGAAAATTAAGTTTTTTCCACATCGCTTCTCCTTATACCTTCTGTGTGATATAAAGGGCCATGCGTCTGAACTTAGGATTCATTTTTCTCTTTTTCTCTCTGATTTTCACCTCTTGTGCGGGCTATCGATACACGCAAGCTGACAACCCTTTGCGTCAATATGGCATCGATTCTCTCAGTATCCCGATGTTCTATAACCATTCCAGCTTGCCCGAGGTTTCAAGTTCTTTTACCCGCGAAACCTATAAACTTTTGAGTGGCTTTTCTGGCCTTAAACTCTCGTCGGGCTGGAATAAAAATTCAGATGCTCTGCTGATAGGGATTGTGCGCTCTGAAGAAAAACTATCCGATACTCTGCGCTCTGAGAATCAACGTGTGGCCCAGTCAGCCGCTCCCAAGGCCATCGGGGAGACCCGTCCTGAGTTTTACGTCCCAGGTTCCACCAACGTGAATCTTTCCCTACAAGTTATTGTGATCAAAAAACCAACCGATGAAGAGATGAGTCTCTTGCAGAGTGAGCTGGGCCCCAAAATTCCGCCCCAAGGCAAGATCGTTTTCAATGAAAACTTTTCTCTGAGTGAGACATTCCTTCGCGAGATCTTTGACCAAGAGGCGACGAGTGTGGTCGGCACTCAGAACGCAGGCGCCCTTCGACGGACGAAGGATTCTCTTGCGGCAAAAGCCGCCCAACAGATTAGAGATATGATTCTTTATGCATTCTAAGTGGCAGCTCTGGGATTTTCTTCAATCGTACCCGAAAGGATCATTCAACGATCTCAAGGGCAAGATTGTTTTGCAAGCTTTTGAGCCTCTGGCCCTGCGTCTGATGAAAGATCATCTCTTGGCAGGAGTTGAGGACAAGCCAAAGCACTTGGCTGGCAGTGACCTCACGCTCAACTGGCTTGAAGATGAGTTTCAGTCCCTTGGGTTGTTTGGGAACACCACCTCGTACATCATTAATAATCCAGACGAGATGAACTCAGCTTGTAAAGATTTTCTCCTGCGAGATGATCTCCTGCTCGAGGACCGCCGTTTGGCTTTTGCATTCTATTCTGATTCGCCTTATCTCAAAAAAATGATGAAGACCACGGTCAGCTCAGTTGTCCTTGAGGCGCCGCGCTTTTGGGAGATGGATAAGTTGATTGATTTCCTGAGCCGCTTCTTTCGTTTACCCTTGGATCTTGAGGCTAAAAAATTAATCATGCAAGCCGTCGAGCATGAGCTCAGCAGTCTCTATGATGTCTTCCGACTCATCAAGCTTAACTATCCTGAGAAAGCTTCGATTGGTGTGAAAGATGTGGAAGGGTTGATTGATCAGGAGAGGCTGGATCAGTTTGCTTTAGCCACGGATCTTGCGAAGAAAAAATACTCAGTTTTTTTTGACCGGCTCCTTTCGGTCAATTTTGATTTTGAGCGCCTGCGTTTTATCCTCTCTTTCCTGCAGGGGCACTTTGTCCGCGTGGCTGACCCCAGCTATCTCGAGGGCAAAGCGCGCTTGAGTCAATACGACAAAGAAATCCTAGCTCTCTCTCAGGGGTGGACGAGAGAAGAGATAAAGCATCTCCTTCTGCTGCTTCAGAATTGGGAGATGGACTGCAAGATGAAAAATTCAAATCTCCAGTCGGAACTTCGTCAGGCGTATCTGCAATCCCTCAAGGGTGCCTGGAAACCAGACAAACATACTGTCTAAAGTTTAGACACTCATGGCCGCCTAAGCTTTGGAGACACTTGAGCTTTCTCTGGCACTCGGCTTGCATAATATCCTTCAAACCGTTTGAGGAGATTCCCCATGACCACTTTCATGGCCCTACTACTTTGTCTCTTTTCTAGTGCTCTCCTGGCGCAGGATCAGCTCATGATTCGTGTGAATCAAACGGGAATCCTCTCTGTGATGGAGAGTGCCCTGGAGTACAACCAGAGAGGGCAGGGCAGGACAGGCTTTCAGGTGCCTGCAGGACTCTATGACTTCAAAGTGAAGCGCGCCGATCTCCAGGCCAATCCTATCGTACGTATCTTGCAAGAAGTCTCAAACGTCGATCTTAATCGCGATCTTCCTTTTTACCTCTATAATTCCGTGGTGAATGTCGACGGGGGAATAGATAAAGCAAGCCTTCGGACAGCGGTGAGTAACTACACGGCCCAGGGCTTTGATCTCAAAATTACCTTTGCCATTAATAAGCTCAGCCTGCGGGCGAATGAACTCTCTCTCTGTGAAAATAAAAGAGGTAGACGCTGTGGCAATGGGCTTAAAGCTACCTTTAGAAACAGCACGGTGGCCCTGAGAAGCGGCAGTCGCATCAATGCCGAAGCGAACTTTAAAGTCGACACGACTAGCACTCAAGCCAAGATGCGTTTGGTGAGAGTCACCTCAAATTTGAATACACGAAATGGCCCGCGCATCGATATCAACATCGGTTCAGTGGTGGTGCCACCCATTTCCATCATCATCAATGGTCAGGAAGCGCAACTTGATACTTCTAACTTACGAGCAGAGATCATGGCACGTAAGGAATTCCTCGCCAATAAGCTGCTCGAGTTCTCTGCGGAATTCATCGCCGAAGACTTAAGTGAAATGGTGAACAAAGCACTCAAAAACCAGTGCCTTCCGACCCAGCTTCGCATCATCGAAATTGCAAATCAAGATGTCCCGGCGCCGCGTGGAGGTTTCCGCTCACAGCCCTATGTGATCGCCGCTGACAATACCCGTGTGGTGAGACCGCGCATTGATTACTCGATTCAGAGTCCGTCCGTGTTTCCTGGTGATAACCGTCCGGCACCAACATTCATGGAACTCTTACAGCGAGATCTGGCTTCCATCATCAAGTCAGCCAATTTCGACCTTAGTCTAAAAAGTATTCGTTCACCGCTTAACCAGGACATTGAGATCCGGGCCAATGGTTCATTTGTCATGAATAACCGCCGCTGGAGAGTGCTGGATACCGTAGGTAATTCCACACGTAAGCTCCCAGCTCTGAACGTCGATACGATCATCAACCGCCAGGATCACTTCGCGGTGGTTCTGGGTGAGCCCGTCGTGAATGCTTCCATGGATCTGCTACAGGGCATGGGTGTCTTTCAGAAAGTCCTTGAGGCCCAAGGGAAGATCGGCGGCGTGAGTGTGAACTCCATTAAGCTCCATTTCAAGAGCGGCGCCACTGCGGCTCAAGACCGCCTCTTTGCGATCGGAAACTTGAAAGTGAAACTTAGAGAGATTGATGCCGATGGCATCATGGGTTGGGTTAAGCGCGCGATTGCGGTATGGCTCGAGCGCAATAATAACAATGCCATCTTAAACTTTCCGGTGCAGTTTGAAGTGATCCCGCGCTTTGCCACTCAGAGAGACGGGAGTGTAAAGCTCTTCCTGAGCGTGAATTCTCCCTTTGTGAATCCGACAACGTTGAAAAATGACTATAACTATCCTAATAACGTCGTCAGTGCGACTAAAGTGGTGCAAGAGAGCATCGTTGAGATCCTCAAAGAAAACATGGGAGAGTACGTGAACCGTGAGTTCGAGTTTCCACTCGATCAGTACCTGAACATGAACGGTGTCTCCCTGCAGCCGAAGCGTATGAGCATGCTTCAGTCCGGTTACCTCTTGGTAGCAGCTGACATTAAAAAAATCGACTTCGCCA
>JAJTIF010000313.1 GCA_021299675.1 Pseudomonadota bacterium
AAAGTCATGCCCGCGAGGATGTCGTTATCGACAAGTTGGAGCTTATCTTTTTTGGCCGTCTTCTCGAGCTTCTCTTTAAGATAGTTAATAAAGAGGCGCTTGATGCGATCGTGGTGGAAGCCGCCATCATAAGTAGGAGTAGAGTTCACAAACGAGATCATGCGCTCGCGCTCTTCACTCTTGTGGTTCAGCACCAAGGAGAGGTGCAGATCGTACTTCGCTTTGAATTTTTTTCCACGGGCGTTGGTGCCTTCTTGCACGAAGCCTTCTTCGCCAAAAAGTTGCGCCGTTTCAGTGTCGATTCTCTGCGCCAGCTCGAAGAGGCCTTTCTTATAAAGATGCTTCTCTCCGTTAAAATAGAAAGTCAGACCTGGGTTATTGTAGGCCAGGTCGATGATTCGCTTGCGCAACAGTTCCGCGTCCACGGTGTTATTCTTATACACCTCTTTGGCCACGGTGAACTCAACCTTAACGCCTGAGGGGCCCGTGAATTTTTTGGGCTTGGATTTTTTAATATCAAGAGCCCCATCGATGAACTCGAAAGTCTGCTCATTTTTCGTGTTGTAGTGGCGCACAGTCACGCGGAAGAGATCACTCGTGAGACAGGTGGCCGAAGCCCCCAGACCGTTTTGTCCGAGTGTGCGGTAGAGAAAGCCCTTGTCGTCGAGATCCTCATCAGCAAATTTCGAGCCCGTGCGAAACTCGGTATAAACGTCTTTAATCTTTTCAATCGGAAAGCCGATGCCATTATCCTGCACCGTCACGGTTTTTCCATCGGCCGAGAGATTGGTGTGAATCTCAGTGACGTGTCCACGGTAGAACTCATCGATACTGTTATCGAGGATTTCTTCAATCGCCTTTGATTTGGCCTGGTGGAATTTGACCGTTCTAAAAGTCAGGCCTTCTTTATCATATGTATAGGTTTCAAGGTCTTCTACATCATTGGAGCCGAACACAAGGCTCACGCGATTGCGGCAGTGCCAACGCTGATCCTTACTTTCAATCGCCGCTTCTTTAACTTTTGCGGATTTTCTCTTAACCTCTTGAACCATATAGATAAACCTTTTCTCAAAAGCTTTTTGGGTTTAAGTCTTTCAGACTAACGGGCCGCAATGGCCGTGAAAAGTCGTCTTGCGTTATGCTGAAGAATCGTTTTAAACTAATTATATTGTGAAAAAAATCTTTCTTACCCTTTTATTTTTCTCTTCCTCTTCCTATGCAGCGCATATCAGCCTCACTAAAGCGCAGAGCGAAAAGCTTCAAAAATTCATCACTGAAAAGTGGAATTCACAGTCACAGATTTTGAAAAATCTGCAAGAGCAGGAAGTGATCTCCGAAGCCACGGCTCAACAAGTTTCTCAGGCGCAACAAAGTCTTAGCCTAAAAGTCATAGCACTTCATCCGCGCACCTGTCAGCGAGGATTAAAAAAAATCTCACTCTACGAAGATTATAAATCTCACATGAGCTTTCTCAAGAAGTCGGAGTATGATGAAAAAAAACAAATGGTTTTTTTTACCATCGACCACTCCCTGCTTCCTTATGCGATGGTTTTGAATTTTAAATTACCACGCATCAAGAGTGAAAGTGTGACTCATTATACCTTCACTCACGGACTGTTTAAAAATCTCCAAGGTGAGATCCATGTGCAAAGCATCGACAACCGCTGCGTCTACTTTATGCGCGCCCAATGGCTCGGCGAGAGCACGAATTTAAATGCCTCAATCGTTGAAGCTTTTGCTCAGACATTAACTAAGATAGGTTTAGAACACCTCATGCGTATCGCTAATTTATAGTTGGCGATCGTTCACTTTGGCCTTACATTGCCCACATGAAAGTATTACGAGTCAGTGTGCGAGATACCTATCCGCTTCGTCATCAAATGCTCAGACCACACGGAACCCTGGCCGATTGTGTGTTCAAGGGTGATGACGATGAGCTGACTTTCCACCTGGGTGCTTTTATTGACGGAAAACTTGTGTCAGTGGCCTCTTTTTATTTTGAAAATAAAGATATTTTTGAGGCTGCTCACCCCTACCAGTACCGCTTACGCGGCATGGCCACACTGCCAGAGTTTCAAGGCCAAGGCTTGAGTTCTGCTCTACTTAAAACAGCCTTTCCTCTCATCAAACAAAACCAGTGCACCCTTTTATGGTGCAACGCTCGTGTCTCCGCTGAGGGCTTCTACCAAAAAGTTGGATTCAAAGGGCAGGGTGACGTCTTCCCCATCCCAACTATCGGCGACCATCGTTTAATGTCTATTGAAATCCGATAAGTCTTTGGCGCTCAGAGGGGTGGAGGCAGTTGCGTGGCCTGACTCCGCTTTTCACTAAGGCCAGCTGGCGCGGCTTACATTCTTTATAACTCTGAAAAATCTCTGCCGAGACGCAGCTCAAGAGATGCTTGCCCTGTTGCAGCTCCTCGGCGCGCTTTTGCTCACAGATAGTATGGTTGTCCTTCATGGCACACACCCAGTGCTGATCAATGCAATCATAGATGAGATGGCCCCCGGAAACATACTGGCCTGAGAGCACGTCGATGGACTCGTCAAAATTATCGGTGTCAGCGCCCCAACAAAGAGCACTCTGAAGTAAGATGAGGATTATCAAAATAGATTTCATCAGTTAACCTATCGTGAGCTTTGAGCAAAAGAATAAGGAAGAGTTATGATGTTAATGCACGACCAAATCCGTCTGGAACTAACCCACTGGCTGGCAGGGGCCCTCAAGGAGCTGGGCGCACAAGTGGAAGAGCGTCAGATCTACAATGGTTTTGCCAGCACACCAGACTCCAAGATGGGGCATTTGGCCTTTGCGCTTTTTCCTTTCGCTAAGGAGCTCAAGCTCAACCCCGCTGCTCTCTCAAAGTCCTTGGCCGATAAACTTCAGGCAAGGCCCGGGAAGCCAGCCTTTGTTGAAAAAGCCCAAAACGTGGGCCCCTACCTCAACTTCACCTACTCTCCTGGGCATCTGGCGAGCCTGATCATTCCTCAGGTGATGGATCAGAGTTTTTTTAAGAGAAAAATTTCGCAAGACATGCCTCGCACCATGATCGAGTACTCTCAGCCCAACACTCATAAAGAGATGCACGTGGGACACATGAGAAATCTGTGTTTGGGTGATGCCCTGATTCGCCTGCACCGCTACTGCAATTTTGACATCGTCGCCTCAACCTTTCCTGGCGATGTGGGCACGCATGTGGCCAAGTGCCTGTGGTATTTTAAAAATCACAATCAAGAAACTCCACCTAAAGAACGTAAGGGCGCTTGGCTCGGTCGCCTCTACACACTGGCGCACAACAAACTTGAAGACGAGAAGGGCACTCCCCAAGAGGACATCAATCGCAAAGAATTGACGGAAATCCTCGCGCAGTTAGAAAAAAAAGCTGGGCCATTTTTTGATCTCTGGCTTGAGACCCGCCAGTGGTCGATCGATCTCATGAAAGAAGTCTACGCCTGGGCCGGAGTGGAGTTTGATGTGTGGTTCTGGGAGTCGGAGGTGGACTCGGATTCCGTGAAGCTCGCCCGGGAATGGCAGAAAAAAGGTCTCTTCATCGAAGACCAGGGCGCCGTCGGAGCGGACCTCAAGGACTTCGGGTTGGGCTTTTGTCTTTTAATCAAGTCCGATGGCAACGGGCTCTACGCCACTAAAGACGTGGAACTGGCACGCAGAAAATTTCAAGACAAAGGCATCGAGAAGAGTCTCTACATTGTGGACCTGAGACAGTCTCACCACTTTAAACAAGTCTTTAAAATCCTCGAGCTCATGGGCTTTAAGCACGCC
>JAJTIF010000383.1 GCA_021299675.1 Pseudomonadota bacterium
ATTTCTCCGGGATAGGGCTTTCCTGGGTTTTCTTTCGCCCACTTTTGCTTAAATCCTTCAAGTCCCTTGAGCAGGGGCTCTGGAGACTTAAGAATTTTTGCCATGGAACCAATTTCTTTTTGATCTAAAAAAAGGGCTGTTTTTGTGACTGACAAAACAGGGGCTTCTTTCACAACTCCCCCACTGAAAGCTTCGGGCAATTTAACATCGTTAGCGACGTAGATCTCAGGGGTGGTGGAGAAGGTTTGCAAAAGAAAACAAACGAGCATCGAGAACATATCCACTAGAGACGTCAGCATCAGGGCCACAAGCAAAGCTTTTTTAGTTTTATTGCCCTTCTGCTTTCTGGTCAGGAGATGGTACTCGAAGCGACCTGTATCCATCAGTTTTGATCCAACTGTAAGTGACATATTATTTACCTTCGGTTGGTTTGATACCTATATTGCTCAAACCTTGTAGACGAAGACCATCGAGCACACTAACCATTTCTCCGTGAGTGACTTTCTGGTTGGGTGAAACGAGAACACTTTCAATAAGAGCTCCCTTGAGGGCCGGGTGGTTTTTGATCTGAGGCAAAATTTCAGCGAATTTTGCCAAGAGCGCCTGTGTGCTTGCTTCTTTGAAACTCACTTTATGAATGGCTTTTCCGGCAAACTTTAAATTAAAAGTTGCGCTGGCCGGTCCATCTAAGGTGACATCCATTTCAGCGGCTTCGCGAGGAGCAGCAGCTTCAGTTCCATGGGACTGCTTGAGGTCCATGGAAGCCACACTCACCCACACTGCAGAGATCAAAAGAAAGCACACCAAGGTAGAGAGGAGATCGATAAAAGGCGTGAGATTGAGCTCGTTGTTGAGCTCTTTCTTTGCTCTTAGACTCACGATTAATTTCCTTGTTGAGTGTAACTCTCATTGGCTTGAGTCTTGTTCTGAGCTTTGCCCGTTAGCATGGGACGAGACTCTGTGCGGAACAAGAGATCGTGGAAAATCTTTGAGCTCTCTTCAGTCAACTCTCCCACGATGCGGTCAGTTCTATTTTGGAAAATAGCAAAAGCAACAAGAGCTGGGATGGCGACCATCAAACCGAAAGCGGTGGTGTTCAGAGCTTCTGAGATACCTTGACCGAGAAGCAGAGCTCTCTCAGCTGGATTGGCATTGGTGACACCAGCAAACGACGAGATCAGACCTGTTACAGTTCCAAGGAGACCAAGAAGAGTCGCTACGTTACCAAATACGGCCAGGAAGCCAGTTCCGCGATCGATGGTTGAGATCTCTTTTGAGAGAGCTTCATCCATGCGTGCCTGAACTTCTTCGTCTGCGCCACCAGAGCGACGGACATTAAGACCAGCTGTCACTACGCGAGCGAGAGCTGTGCCAGGGGCTGACATTTCGAGGTAAGTCTTCGCGTCTTCAAAGTGTCCCTGAGCGATGAGGCTCAAAAGCTTGGTGCGAAGATCATTGGGTGCAGCTTTGTGGTTTTTATAAAGAGACATGACTCTTTCAAAAACGATTCCAGCAACAAGAAATCCCGTTGCGAGAATGAAGTACATAAAAATTCCACCAGCTTGAAAGTCTTTAATTAGAGACATCCTTATCCCCCTTCAGAGAGTTGATTTATGACGTGACGAAAAACGTTAACAATTCTTACACAATTAAAAAACTTACAAATTCAGTCATATGACGCTTTATTCAAAGAAGTTTTCCATAAATGTGAACTCTATTAAATCCTCCACATGGGTAAGCCTGGACTTTTAAAATTTCACCAGAAACATGACTGGGAACAGGAAATTTCACACGACCGCCAGCAAAAGGTTTAACGCTACATTTCTGGACCAATTCAATCCAACTTTCACCTGCCTTGATTTGCACCGCGAGTTCACGGGGATTGTTGTTCACAAAATAAGTGAAATCAATTTCCACATGATCAATCTTTGAGCTCTTGGCTATTTTAATTTCTACTTCTTCTACATTCAGCGGATTTCTATTTCTTGCGGTCTCAAAACCATCGAACATATTCAAAGGGGCATAAGGTGAGATTACATGCGTGGCGGGCCCGTAGTGTTGATTAGTGACCCTGATCACCTCTCCTCCAAAAGCCGCAGACGCAAGATCCACTAATCCATCCCTCAAGCGAGCTTTATTTTTTTCAATCTCCCAAGCCTCTGCCTGGTAGTCGAGACTCATAGGCTTCTTGGTTTGCGGAACCAAATCCGTGAATCGAATTGGCCTTGCAGTGGAGAGAGGTTTGTACAAAACACGCACTGACTCGGGCAAATCGGTATAAAGGCCCAAGCGCGTGAAGCCGCCATCAGGAAAGAGACGGATGCGAATGTAGCGATACTCCCGAACTTGATCTTGGAGATCGATCGAGAGTAGTGAGTGACCTTCCATTTTTGTGGGCGCCAAAATCTCCACCCAATCTCCATCCAGCCTGCCACACAGACTAATCAGGGGTGCGTGGTTGCCGGTGTGATATTTAGTAGAAAGATCCAGGTATCTCACGACCCCAGACTTTTTGAGTTCAATCTGAAGTTCATCAAACTCTGGATTGTGGCGCACAGTCTCCCAGCTATCCATGATTTTTCCTTGCAGCCCGAAGAGCTCAGGATCAAACACGGGCTCAAAAGGTGAAAACAAATTTTCGGCACGAGCAAAGAGTTGATTTGAGACAGTGATCACTCGAGCTCCCACCGCAAGGTTATAACTGGCCAGAGGTGAGAGTGGTCCCTTGTCCACAATTTCTTCCGGCAGCGTGGGCTGCATGGCTTTCATGACAAGGTCTCGATAACCGATATTCACGATCTCATGGGTATGCAGATGTGAGGGATCAAAGTCCGATTTAAATTGAGTGAAGTCGACACCAGAGACACAGAGATCTTTTAAAACTCCTTGCGCCACATAGGCATTGAATAAGACGCCTCTCAGGTCTCCTGTGCATAGGCTCACAAATCCTTTCCCTCGATCAGGGCCTGCGAAGCAGTACAGGAAGAGCGCGCGGAAACCATCATTGGCCCCTTGGTGCAGCATCCATTTGCTATCACCAGCTTCGGCGATGAAAACTCCCAAGCCGATGAGCGATCCCATGAACTCCTTGCACCCTTTGTCTTGCCCGTGGAGCATGAAGCGTGCGGTGCGGTAGCTGATGGGACCAGTGGATTGAGGATTATGGTAGGCATCGCCGAGCGCCTTGAGAAAGAGTCCTATAGAACTCGCTGTGCTCATGGCCCCCGCCGCGAAAGCTGGAAACATTAAGCGCTTTGAAGCCAGAGCATGGTCTGCTTGCGCAAGAGCGTATTCAAACCCGTCGACATCTTTTTGCTCGAAGGTGAAATCATGCATCCCTAGCGACTCAAGAAAGGGACGCGTGAGCTGTGGGATGGATTTCTTTGAAACCAGTTTCACGAGATACTCAAGCACGATAAAACCCGCTCCCGAGTACTTAAAAACTTTACCTGGAGGATTGGCAAGCGCGATTGGCCCGTAACCATGCTCTGCATGTCCGCTCAGAAGTTCTTCCACGCTCGGCATGGGGTCATCAAGTTTCACGCCATTGACGTAATGCATGTTCAAAGCCTGATGATTCATCAAGTGCTTCACCAAGACATCGTCTCCGTTGCTAATCACCCACGGGGATAGGTGATGGCGCAAAACTTCATTAACTCTCGTCTCCAGTGTGATCCCTTTTCCGGAGAGATATTCGATCGAAAAGGCGCTGGCCACGGTTTTAGAAAGCGAAGCCACCTCAAAGAGAGTCTTGTCGGAGGAATTGAGTTGGAAGTCGATGGAGCCGTGAGGATTGAGGACACACACCTGCGCCTGATGAATGTCCAAAGGCTTTTGATGGGCCAAAAAACTTGGAGTGGTTTCACCCAGACGTTTGAGAGCGATCAGGAGAAGCTGCTCTTTAGCCTCTGTTGCCTCGAGCGTGGTCTCGCGATGAATCCTCGCTTCGAGAATGGCAAGGAG
>JAJTIF010000235.1 GCA_021299675.1 Pseudomonadota bacterium
ATAAGATTAGGACTCCTGAAGGCCGCTCTGTTGCCGTACACAGCTTTGCTAATCATGAACTCTTGGCCATCGAGATGATGGCTGCCGCTCTTTTGATCTACCCGCATGATCTGGAAGATCCAGCGAGCGTTCGTTTGAAAAAAGGCCTGGTCTCAACCATCCGTGACGAGCAGAAGCACCTCAAACTCTACATCTCTCGACTCAAAGATGATGGGGTGGAGTTTGGTGATTATCCTTTGAATGATTTTTTTTGGCGTCAGATGCCCAAGCTCACCAGCATGGATTCTTTTCTCGCACTCATGTCGATGACCTTTGAGTCTGCTAATCTTGATTTTGCTCTTCAGTACCAGCAAGTGTTTAGAGACGCCGGCGACACGAAGACAGCCGAAATCCTCAGAGTGGTTTATGAAGATGAACTCACGCACGTGGCCTTCGGGGCCCACTGGATTAATCAGTGGAAACAAGACAAAACTCTCTGGGAGTACTACACCAGTATTCTTCCCTATCCTCTTACTCCGGCGCGAGCCAAGGGACCGGTGTTCAGTGAAGAGTCACGTGTTGAGGCTGGTCTTGATCCAGACTGGATCAACAACCTCAGAAATTATCACGACGACTATCGCATCACCACTCGCAGAACATGGAAATAGCACTCAAGGTAAATATTGATTTCGAAGAAGTGCTCTTTCGTCAAAAGCCTCAGCCGCACCTGAACGAGAGCCTCGAGTTCCTGGCTTTTTGGGTGGAAACCAAACCCTTGTTGACGAAAAAATCTTATTCGCCCAGCTACCTTTCCTATGTAACTGAACACACCCACGTTCAGCCTCGCTTTAAACGTGAAGGTTCTCATGAGTTATGGTGGGGAGATTTGAGCCGTCCTGAGCTCATGCGAAGAATCGCACAGAAATCTTTCTGCTTTCATTTCTTTAAGGACTCCTGGCAGCTCGAAGGGATCTGCCCTCGCAGCTGGCAAGAGGTCGAGGATTATCTCGTGACCTTTGAGCGGTGTCTGCTCAAAGGGGAAGGGAAGATGAGTGGGAGAGGACATCGGATCATCACTCCACAGGAACTCTCAGTGTTGCGAAATACCCACTTCGAGCCCTGTGTGCTAGAGCCTCTTTTTGAACGAGTCGAGGATATCTCGGCGTTGTACGTGAGTGACGAGAAAAAGTTCGTTTTTTATAAAAACCAGATCGATAAAAAATTCCAATGGCGCGCCAATCGTATCGAAGAAGGTCTGGAAGTCCCCGCGCGCTGGACGCATGAACTGACCATGCTGAGAGACACGCTTTCGCATTTGGGATACGCGGGACCTTTCAGTGTAGACGCCTTCACCTACCGCAAAAATGATGAGATCAAGTTCTATCCTGGCTCCGAGATTAATCCACGCAAAACCATGGGATGGGTCAACTACAAGCTCAAGGAAAAATGGCGACGGGCCGCAAGTCTTCTGGGAATGGAGTCGAAAGTACTGAGTCTCTCGCAGTGGGAGTTGCTCGCACAAAACAGTGATGTCTTGCTCCTTTCACCGCCAGAAAATAAATTTCTACTTTACTGGATAGGCGCGGACACGGCGAGCGATCTTGATTCGAAGCAAAGAAAATTCCTAGAGCAGCTCCAAGGGCCCTAGTTCTCGGTAGAGCTTGAGAAGGATCTTGCCCGCGACCTCACAGCTTGAGCCGTAGGCGATGATTCCATCTTGATGGCCTTTCATCACAAACACACCCTCGTCCTTGCCTTGGATCACAAGCTTTGCGGCTTCTGCCATTTGGAGGGTTCCGTAGGGAACGTCTTCGGGGATCGCTTCCATTTTTTCATCTATCATCTTCTGCCAAAGCTGTGGATGGTGGATGTGGAAGATCGCTTGAATGCTCGGGTTTGATTTATAGATTGCGTAGTGAGTGAGGCTCTCGCTTGAGGGAGCGATCGGTCCGGACGCTTGTGCTGAATTCTTCTTCAGATCACAGTTGACGACTTTAGTATAGTGCTCGCGCTTGAGGTGGGGCAGGGCACCCGTCTGCGTACCCGTAATAATAAAAGTATCCTGTGGGGGCACTCGCAAAGAGAGGTTCCCGTATCCGACCTTGTCTATGGGATACTCACCGATCATCCCTAGCCTCCAGAGGATGGCGCGCCACTTTTCTAGCGCCAGAACATCTTCGGCCACAGGGGCTGGTCCTATCTTGAGAGTGAGTTTAAATTTGATGACTCCATCGTCTATCACGGGTCAAACCTTGTTGTCAGATGGCGAGAGAGCATTGAGCATTAACTGATCATCGACTATAATTTATTTTAGGTTATCCTAAATGAAAGCGCAAACTTGGAGTGGCCCATCTTAGATAAAATTAAAGAGCAGATTGAGGAGTTAAAATCAAAAATTCCTTTTCTCAAGAAATCTGCCAAAAATAGTGATGCTGACGAAGAATCCTCCGAGGACTCTGAGGAAGAGTCACAAGAGCAGGAAGCTTCAGAAGAGGGCGCCTCGCCTGACATGCCTGCATGGAAAGTGAAGCTCCTCGAACAGTTGCCATTTTTAGCAAAATTTCTTAATCCTCAAGGTGCGAGCTCAGCAAAGTCCACAGGCTCCGATGATAAAACAGATCCAAACATCAAAGTTCCTGATGCAGCTGCGGATAAGAAAAAGAAACTGATTCGAACTGCCATCATTGGATCGATTGCACTCTACATCGTTCTTGATTTGATGAGCGGTGATAAAACTGGTGAAGGGGAAGTGGTAGTCGAAGGCGAAAAAGTCGAAACACCAAAGCCTAAGAAAAAAAGAAATCGTAAAAACCCAGAAGGAACTGGTGAGACTCAAACTCAGCCGGATGCTCAGCCTCAGCCGGATGCCGAGCCTCAGCCGGATGCTCAGCCTCAGCCAGATGCTCAGCCTCAGCC
>JAJTIF010000129.1 GCA_021299675.1 Pseudomonadota bacterium
CCATGCTTGAGGCGTTATCCACCAGAGCTTCAGCGCGGTCGTTGCGGCGAGGAGATTCTTTGTCATCTTTGATAAAAAAGCGCTGTCGATAGGCGCGCTTACTCAGAGAGGGGACCATCTGAAAATTAGCCGAAAGAGAAGGAAGTGGTGATTTTTCTGGCAGCGTCCGCCAAAAGGTTTCGGGATCAGTCTTAAGGTGATTCAAGGTCTGCTGCATGGGAGTCAGGGCCCAGGCCTGTAAGCTTAAAAGTAGAGGGAGTAACATAGCGCCTTCTTTGATGTGATTGATGGGGCTAGGTTAGAAAAGAGCGAGAGGTTTGAAACTTAAGAGAGTCAAATAATTAACTGAGAGATATCATCTTTTCTTAGTGGCAGTCCCAAAAGTACTGCATGACTCCCGCTTTCATACCCAGTTTATCAGGCAGGCTTTTGCAGTAGGTGCGCTGGAATCCAAAAGGGAGTGGAATTTTTTTGGCTTCTTCAGGGCAGGGTACTTCTTCCGTTTGATCATAATAAAAGGAGAGTCCATCTTCAGCTTTCCCCGGCGGCGTGAGGCTCAGTGACCACGAGCCATCGGAGGAAGATTTCAGGTAGGAAAAAAAATCTTCGCTCTCCACCAAGGTGTAGAGATCTGCTCCATCGATAAAGAGAGGTTTCTCGCCCAGAGGCAACCAGTAGATTTGCTGGGTTTTATCTGGCTTATGATGGATCACCTGCTGCAGATAGATGGTCTCACCGATTTTGAGTTTATATTCCGTGTTTCCTTTGACGATGGTGGCAGAGCCATCTTTGACATCTTTTATAAAGGCTTCGGCCCGCATCAGTTTAAGTGTGGGCTCTTTGGAATTATGGAGCGCACAGCTGGAAGAAAACAAAATGGGGGCAAGAGTGCTGCGAATTTCAGGGCGGGCGTAGAACTGGGAGGGCCAGCCTTTTTGAGTTGTGAACTCCTGCAGCATTTTTTCACTCAAGGCACGGGGTTGATCGCCATTACGAAATCCAGCCACCAGGGTTTTCCAGTTTTTCATTTGCATGCCCATGATAGCGTCGCACTCGGAGTTCTCTGGGCAGCCTGGATTCTCATGGGCGATTTCTTCATACTGGGCGAGGGCACCCTTGGCTTCTTGGGCTAACGCCTTAAAACTTAGTGACAGAAGGAGGAGGATAACGGTGAATCTTGCTTTGCGAGTTAAAAATTGCATGTTATATCTCTTGGCATTCATACATTAATCGTAAACCACTTTTGAGGTTTGTGTCTCAAGGAGAATCCATGAAGAAGTTGAAAAAGTCGAAAGCTGCTAAGAAGCCAAAGAAGAACAAGAAGTCTGGTCTTAAGCTCAAGCGTATTGCCCGTAAGAAGAAGCTCCTCAAGGCTCACGCTAAGTAATCTGCCCCTACAAAAGAGTTATTTTATAGAAAGCCTTCCTTCGGGAAGGCTTTCTGCTTTCTGGAGATCCATTTTTAACTAGATCTAGTGCTCGTCAGAAAAATGACAGCCGAGCGCCACAAGATATAGGTTGACCTAAAAGCGTTTTGACGTTTTTATATAAGAATACATTTTCAAGGAGAGAGAGTGTGAAAATCAACAGACGTTGGACCCAGGAAGGGCAGTCACCTTTCCAAGACATTAAGTTCGTTACTCGCACCTCTGAGGTGAGAGAAGTCTCAGGCTCAAAGAAGAGTGAGATGAAAATCACTGTGCCTGAGTTCTGGTCACAGGTGGCGACAGATATCATTGCGCAAAAATACTGCAGAAGAACGGGTGTGCCTGGCGTCGACGGATTAGTCGGGGCTGAGAGTGATGCCCGCCAAGTCTTTCACCGTCTGGCCCTGTGCTGGAAAAGCTGGGGAGAGCGGGAAAATTATTTTGATTCACCTGCCGATGCTCAGGCTTTCTATGACGAGATCTGCTACATGCTGGCTTTTCAGATGTGCGCGCCCAACTCGCCCCAGTGGTTTAACACCGGTCTTTTTGAAGCCTACGGTATCAAAGGATCCCCCCAGGGCCACTATTTTGTAGATCCCCAAACTCTCAATCTCCAAAAAGCCACGAGCTCCTATGAGCGCCCACAGCCCCACGCTTGCTTCATCCAAAGCATCAACGATGACTTGGTAAATGAAGGCGGGATCATGGATCTATGGAGCCGAGAAGCGCGCCTTTTTAAGTATGGCTCGGGCACTGGTACAAATTTTTCAAACCTGCGAGGAGCAGGGGAGAAGCTCGCAGGCGGAGGAACATCCTCTGGGCTCATGAGTTTTCTTAAGATCGGTGACGCGGCTGCGGGAGCGATTAAGTCCGGTGGCACCACCAGACGAGCTGCGAAGATGGTGTGCTTGGATCTGGATCATCCGGATGTGGAAGAATTCATTCTGTGGAAAGTAAAAGAAGAGAGAAAAGTCGCCTCGCTGGTCACGGGTTCAAAGATTGTAAAAAAGCATCTCTCCAAAGTTTTTGAGACGGCACTGAAGGATCAAAATCCGAAGACCAACACGGATCTCAGGAAAGCGATCCATGCCGCCAACACAGACTGTGTGCCCATGAATTATGTGAACCGCTGCTTGGAGCTGGTGAAGCAGGGCTACTCGAGTATGGAGTTTGAGGTTTACGACACGGACTGGACTTCAGAAGCTTATGCGACGGTAGCGGGACAGAATTCTAACAACTCCCTGCGTGTGCCTCATAAGTTTTTTCAACTCTTAAAAGAAGATGGTGACTGGGAGCTGATCAATCGCACGGATAAAAAAGTTTCTAAAAAAATAAAG
>JAJTIF010000185.1 GCA_021299675.1 Pseudomonadota bacterium
CGACTTATCCACGCGAGCGATCTCGACGCCCATGAGAAAACGACGAGCGAAGTCAGAGGCCTCCATGCCGCCGCTGAACTCTCCCAGATCTTCCACCGGACACTCCACCCAGGCTTCAACGGTGCAGTCGGGAGTGAAGTTGGAGAGAATGCACATGATGATCTCGATCTCTTTCTGAACAAGATTCGAATCAGCGATCTGTTGTCTAAACTGGCGCGCCATCTCTTCGAGCACTGAATTGATGAAGTTGGCACCCATGGCATCG
The DNA here is from genome assembly GCA_021299675.1 of Pseudomonadota bacterium. Classification (GTDB taxonomy): domain Bacteria; phylum Bdellovibrionota; class Bacteriovoracia; order Bacteriovoracales; family Bacteriovoracaceae; genus UBA6144. Next base: position 266 of record JAJTIF010000185.1, read on the forward strand.
CAGGTTTCAAACTCGAGCTTCAACTGCCAGTAGTTATCGAGCTCCTGAGTCTTATCCACCAGCTCAAAGCCGACGATCCCGCCGCCGCGCTTGTTCATGTTCTCGGTTAGAGGAGTCACAGCGTTCAGCAATGACTCCCGCTGATAAGAAAAGAAATTCTTCAGTTCGTTTTTGTTGTCACCCATCCAGGTAAAGTGCACCTGCCCCACTTTGCGGGTGGAGATCACGCGCGACTTGAAGCCGCCGCGGCTCTGCCAAAACTTCGCAGCCAAGGAGGCAGCAGCCACCACCGAGCTCTCTTCGATCACCATGGGCACCGTATAGGTTCTCTGATTGATGATAAAATTCGGGGCGACCCCGAATGGGAGATAATAGTTTGTGAGCGTGTTCTCGGTGAACTCGTCGAAGCGGCTTTGGATCTTTTCATCCGCATTCCAGAAACGAGTCATCTGCTGAAGCTCTTGCGCCGTCTTGTGAGGGAACTGTCCTGAGAGCCAATTGATCTTTTCAGCTTTGGACATCTTCGAGAATCCACTTACCGTTTGCATGCTAGACTCCTCTCACTTTTAAAAACGCTTGTGCCATGGCGTACTGTTCTTTGAGATCCTTCAAGTAGGTCGAGAGATCTCTCTCTCCCTTGCGCGCAGGCTCCAACACACTGTTGGCCATGCCCATGAGCGAATGAGGCAACTGCTGTGTGAAACTAAACCCCGTCAGCACATCTTTGATGCCACCAGAGATGATGAAATGTTTGGTCGCAAGCTGCGGCTGAGATTTCTGGATGTCACTAACGAAGCCCACCATCTCACTGGCGGAGTGGCCCACGTACACGAAGCCATTGGCGAGGCTTCCGCGCTTGGTTTCGAGCAGAGAGAAATTGGTGCCACCGAACGCTCCAAACTCAATCGCCAAAAGCTTCAAGCGCATGAGCGCTTCAAGAGAGCGAGGCCCCATGCCGTGGCCCACTTCTTTGACGATCACCGGGAGAGTGGTCTTTTGGAGGAGCTGTTCGATGGTCTCGATGGGAGCATGCTTAAAGCGGTCTCCCTGAGGCTGAAACCATTCTTGCAAGGGGTTCACATGGACGATCAAACCATCGAGTTTCAATTCACCGATGAGGTCCACAATTTTTGATGATTCTTTTTTTTCTAAAAGCTCTTCGAGTTGCGCAATCCCGAGATTCCCGAACAAAGGCCTCGAGGGCATGAGGTGTTTCACATCGAAATCGCCACGTGCCTGGCGGTTATCTAAAAGCGGGCGCAGAGACCCGAGTCCCATACCTAGTGAAAACTCTTCCGCCGCCGCTGCCAAACGGGAGTTGATGGTACGAGCATGATCTGCTCCCCCCGTCATACTGGAGATCCAAAGTGGGAACTCAAAACTCCACTGGCCGAAAGAAACTTTCTGCTTCATCGCTTGTGGATGAGCGCTGAGTAAGGGCTCGTAGAAGAATCTCTCATCGCGCAGTTGAGAGTGCGTTTGAGACTCGCCGGCCATGGTCAGATGATCGACCTTTCTACTGGATATTTCGCTCTGCGAAGAAGTGGGTTGCATAGTCGGATTTATAACACAAAAAAGTCCCACTCACCACACTTGGGAGTATTTATATAAGGCTCATTCTGCGCTGCCCAAGCGATGTCTAGAAGAGGCCTTAAAGCCCCCCAAAGCTAAGGAATAAGTCTTTGAAAGTATTGAGGTAAATGAAAGTTCGCGGGTGCTGGCGCCCAAGGGGCCAAGGCATGATATTCACGCTCCTGGGCCTGCAGGCAGGCAAATACCCCGCCCCAGAGACTCGCCCCTTGCAGCTCCTCAGGCAGACTGACCTGTGCCTCCAGGCTCCATTGCTTTTGAGTTGCGGTTTCGGAGAGCTGAGAGTGAGAGTGAAAACTCAACTTGAGTGGTGTGTAGAAACTCTCCCGTGGCTTGCGGATGACGAGGGCCAGAGGTTGGTTGAGAGGAGACACCTGCAACTCGAGGTAAGGAGCGGCTATGTCTTCATCATGAGTGCGCAACTGCAAGAAAGTCTCGAGCACATCCGACTCCCAGAGTTGCCAATTTTTACGGTAGTCTTCACCCAGATGAGTTTGGGTGTGCCAGGGCTGCTCTTTGGGACCCGTGCATTGCATATTCCAATACACAATCCGTCCCACCAGACGGATCTGAGCGGTGACACTAAATTTTGACTGTGGGGTGTTTATGGCGACAAGCTTCATCCTCCCATGATAATCAAAGCGCATGAATCGCGCAGCAGTTGAATGGACATTTTTTTGTATCACTCCCCTAGGTCTTGAAGAGCTGGCCGCTCAGGAATTACAGGTGAAGCTACCCCAGCTGGGCAGAGAGACGCTGACCATCACCGTTTTAAAAGGCGGCTTCGAAGTCACTCTTCCCTGGGAGCAGGGTCGCGCTCTGGTGCATCTTTTAAAAATCCCCACTCGCGTGCTGGTGCGCCTGAGTGAATTCAAAGCACGAGACTTTGCAAAAGCCTTCAATA
>JAJTIF010000292.1 GCA_021299675.1 Pseudomonadota bacterium
CGTATTTGATCACAGAAGTTTTGCCGCAAGAAGGTTGAAGATTGCAGGTCATCATGGATAGAGACTCTGCAAAAAAAGAGACTCCCTGGGGGAGGCTCAAGTCGAGGCCTTTTTTGATATCGTAAGGGAGAGGTTAGCATATATTTCGCATTATTTAGAAAAAATTTCTTATTCTAAACACTCTTACCAACACGAAACTCAGGCAGTTACTATCAATGACCACCCTGAGTTTCAGGATCTCAAGCCGATCATCGGCGAGTTTACCAGTGAGAAGATCGCGGATATTTTCATGAACGCCAGCTTTGATCCCGAAATCAGCCTGGCCAATCCTAAAGAAGCTCTTCCGAAAATCCATGAGCTGGCGGGTGGAGTTGTGGCACAGATCATCGCTCCGCAAATTATCCTTGGAAAAATCTCAGGCTCTCTCGCCGGTCTTTATGCCCTGCCGGTGCTTGCGGCGGATGCGGGTCTGGGAATATCTATAGCTGTGTGTTTAAACAAAAATACTCAAGCAAAGTTTGAAGCTGATAAAGATCTCCGTCAGTTCTGCTCAACTGCCACCAACTGGTCGAGCTATCAAATCATGAAATCTCGCGCCTCGGGCTATGTGTCAGGCAAGAAGTTTAAGGTGAAGTTACAAGAGTGGAATAGGAAGAGAAAACTCAAGCGCGAAGAAAGAAAAAGAGCTCGTGAAGCATCGCGAGTCAACCGCGCCTAAAAAGAGCTAAAAAAACTTTTTGATCAAGTGCCCCGATGCGGGCACTTTTTTTATTTCCTTGACCGCAAGACGCTTCGCCCTTATTCATTGATAATACCCATAGGTAAAAAATCAATGGAAAAGAAGTATTTAGTCATAGTTGAGTCTCCCACTAAGGCCAAAACCATCCGCAAGTTTTTGCCCAAAAACTATATTATTGAAGCAAGCATGGGTCATGTTCGCGATCTGCCTCAATCGGCTTCAGATATCCCAGCTGCGTTAAAGAAAGAAGAATGGGCGAAGCTGGGTGTGAACGCGGAAGAAGACTTTGCTCCTTTATATATAGTCCCCAAAGATAAAGCTAAAATCATCCGCGAATTGAAAGCGAAGATGATAGATGTCTCTATCATCTATCTTGCGACCGACGAAGACCGCGAAGGAGAGTCTATTTCCTGGCACCTGCTGGAACTATTGAAGCCCAAAGTTCCGGTCAAACGCATGGTGTTCCACGAGATCACTAAAACCGCGATTGAAAAGGCCCTCAAAGATACACGCAGCGTGGACGAGAATCTTGTGCGTGCCCAAGAGGCGCGCCGTATCCTCGATCGTCTTTATGGCTACACACTCTCACCACTGATCTGGAAAAAGATCGCTTACGGACTCTCTGCTGGTCGGGTTCAGTCGACAGGTCTGAAAATGATTTGTGAGCGCGAGCGTGAGCGCATGCGCTTTAAGCGCGCCAGCTACTGGGACATCAAAGCAACAGCTCATCCAGTAAAATCTAAAAAAGATACCTTTGAATTGAAGCTACACTCACTGAAGGGTCTTCGTATTGCTGGCGGTAAAGATTTTGATGGTCTCACTGGTAAATTGCACGATCCTAAAAAAGTCGTGCTTCTAGGTGAGAAAGAAGCCAAGGCGTTGTCTGATAAAGTCGCTAAAATTGAATGGACTGTGACGAGCGTTGAAGAGAAGAAATTTTCTTCCAACCCAGCTATTCCTTTTATTACCTCAAGTCTGCAGATGGAAGGAAACCGAAAGCTTGGTCTCTCGTCTAAAGACACCATGCGAATCGCTCAGCGCTTGTATGAAGAAGGTTTGATCACCTATATGCGTACAGATTCTCCGAATCTGTCTGGGGAAGCGATCAAAGCTGCTCGCACCATGGTGGAGGAGCTTTACGGCAAGGAGTACCTCTCTCCGACCCCGCGTCAGTATTCAGCCAAAAATAAAGGGGCGCAAGAAGCTCACGAAGCTATTCGCCCAGCGGGTCAGGGGGTCATGCATCCGGATAAAACAGGACTTACCGGAAAAGAAAAAGCGGTCTATGAGTTTATCTGGAAGCGCACCATGGCGACCCAGATGAAAGAAGCTGAGAAAGCGAGTGTTACTGTGCGCGCAGAAGCCGGCGAGGCTGAGTTCTCTGCTTCAGGCACACGCATCCTCTTCCCAGGATTCTTACGCGTTTATGTGGAAGGCTCTGATGATCCGGAAGCAGCCCTCGAAGACAAAGAACTCATTCTTCCTCCTTTGAAGAAAGGGGACATGATTAAGCCCTTGAGTACCAGTGCTGAAAGTCACGAGACCAAACCACCAGCGCGTTTTACGGAAGCTTCCTTGGTTCAAAACCTAGAAAAAGAAGGCGTCGGACGTCCTTCAACTTACGCTTCTATCATCGGCACCATCCTCGATCGGGGTTACGTGAGAAAAGAAGCCAACGCGCTCATCCCATCATTCACGGGTATGGCCGTCATTCAGCTCCTCGAGACTCACTTCGCACAACTCGTGGAGTACAGCTTCACCAGTGAGATGGAAGAGTCCCTAGATAAGATTGCCTACGGGCAAGAAGACTGGATCAAGTACCTCACCAAATTCTATAAAGGCAAAGCAGGCCTGTTAAAGAAAGTAGAAGAGCAGGATAAAAAAATTAAGCCGGAAGAGTCTC
>JAJTIF010000261.1 GCA_021299675.1 Pseudomonadota bacterium
AGCCACTTTCTTCCCAAATCTTATACCACTTAGCCTGCGCCTCTTGGGGATTAAAGGTTTTGTCGATGATGTTGTTATCCATGAGTGAGCTCCAAAAATTCTTTGAGTTCTGAAAGTTGATTGAGACTGATCACGGCTTTCTCTTGGTCCCGCAGACGCTTGAATTCAAAACTACCATTCTTGACTTCTTCACTGCCGATGATCGTGACAGACTTGTGGCCTTTTTTCTCCGCGTACTGGAAAACTTTTTTCGGTTTCGCTTCGCCCAGGTGGAGTTCGGTTTTGATATTCAGCTCGCGAAGCTTGTGCGCCAGCTCGAAGGCCTGGGGTTCGAGAGAATCTTCAAGATAAGAGATAAGGACGTCGCAGTCTTGAGCTTTGAACTCTGGCAGCAACTTGTGAGTTTCGAGGAAATCCGTGAGCGTCACGTCCCCTAGTCCAAAGCCCACACCGCCCATGGCGGGTTCATTGAATATCTGTAGGAGGTTTCCGTAGGCGCCACCTCCGCAGATCGCACGACGATTCTCAGGACTCTTATCAAATATTTCAAACACCACACCGGTGTAGTAATCCAAGCCGCGAACGATGGTGGGATCATACACGACAATCTTGGACAATCCGGTAGACGATAACTTTTTATAAAAACTTACAAACCCAGCTGCAGCATCTTTTAAGCCATACATTGTGAGAAAATTATCAACATCACTAAATGTCTTTAGGTTTAGGTAATGTACGAATTGATTCTTTTTAACACTTTCAGGAATAAGTTCATCAAGCATTTTTCCAAGTGCTTCATTTGAAACTTTCTTTGCCTTATCGAGAACCTTATAGAGTTTATGGCTTCTCTCTGAATCAAAGTTTAATGTCTGTTTAAAAAAAGCATCAACCAAACGCCTATCATTAAGAAGAATTTCAAAGTGCTCTTCAGTGGCCCCAAAGCTTTTCAGAAGACCACTGGCGACCTGTAAAATTTCAATCTCCCCGAGAGCTTCTGGAGCACCAAAGATGTCACAGTTAAACTGCCAGTGTTCTCTGAGGCGACCCTTCTGCGGTTTTTCGTAGCGCATGAGGTTGGGTATGGCGTACCAGCGCAGGGGCTTGGGGAATTCTCGATGGACCTGAGCGACCATGCGAGCCAGAGTAGGGGTCATCTCGGGACGGATCGCCACCTTCCGGTCACCACGATCGATAAAAGAATAAATCTGTTCGTTGATAAGCTCTTCGCCGGATTTCGCGAGATAGAGTTCAACTTCTTCAACCATAGGGCCATCGTAGGCTTCGTAGCCATGGAGCTCAGCGATTTTTTTCATGCGATTGAAAATGAAATCGCGCTTCCTCATCTCTGTGGGAAAAAAATCACGAGTGCCCTTGTAGGGAAGTTTTGAGAGAGACATAGATGAACCTTTGGCTAGGTAAAAAACCATAGCCATCATAGCCAATAAGCTAAAAATAGACCACTATGTTGCGGTGTTTAAAAGCTATCGAATTTCTTCGGTTAACTCATCAATAGCACCTGAAAGTTCCGAAGGCGGAGTGGTGATGTTACCTGTGTTGATGTTTTCCATCGTGCCTTGCGCAGCGGCTTTCTCATTTTCAGACTGATTGGCTAGTCCCTGATCACTGCTCTCGCTCAGCAGCCCGGGGTCTTGATTCCCCTCCACACCAGTCGCTTCCCCCTGGCTGGCCGTTCCTGAGCCAGCGTCAACTTTAGTTTCTGTGAGCTGAGCCTTCCCTCTGGTGTGAGGCATTCCATTTTCGGGGATGTTAAAGGTCATCTCGTTCTTGTCTTGAATCGCCCGAGATGAAAACCTGCGAAACATCGCCGCTCTTTCTTTGACTCGTTCAAGGGTGCGCCAAGCAAGATTCTCCGTTAGTTGGTTAAAGTCTTTTGCCGACAAGGTGTCCGCTTGCTCTACCCACCCACGAGAATATTTAAGCACCTTTTGGAGCTTCTGCAGCTGCAGGGCTTTTTCACCTTTGAGGCCCGCTTTCTGAGAATTGTTCAGATCGAGAACTTCCTGCTCCTTGAAATTTTCCAGGTCAGCGATCAGCGACTGGAGAATCCACTTCGAATAGGGGGTGTAGATGGAACTATTGGCTTCCATGCTTTTTTTGAGTCGCTCGATGGTGTGGGTTCCTACTTGAAACTGCGACGGGGGATGTCTCCACTCGAGTAAGGATTTGTAGGACTCACTTTTTAAAAGAAACATACTTTGCTCTTTAGAGAGTGGACCAAGCCCCTTATTGATGTGCTGGCAGAGTACGACGAGCTTTATCTGATCCTGCATGTCCTTGAGAGTGTATTTCATGCTCTCGAAGAGGAGTTTGAATTCGACGGGAGCCCGATCGTTAACGAGAGAAAAATCCTTATGGAATGCAAAGGCATTAAATGAAACCAATATGAAAAGGAGAAATCTCTTCATTCAGCCGCCTTTCTGCCTGCGGGCTTCAGGGCATCTTTAGTGCTTCCAGGGTCTCCCTGGGCTACAAATATGTCTTCGCGGAAAGGGATGAGAATACGTCCATCCATATTGATGATGTTGGTGACACGCTCGAGTTCACTCTTGACGAGGATTTGACCGGAGCGGATATCCATCACGACGGCTTCAGTTTGACGGATATTGAGTTTCCTGTCCTCAGACATCGTTTTCACAAACCAGACCTTATTTTCGTCGCAGATCAATTGCCCTAGATCATTATCAGAGGTTTTATAGATGCTCGAAAATCCTGCGAGATTAGGACTGTCTTTCCACGCCAGGATACTGATGGAGCTCCCTTTGTTGGCATCGTCATAGGAGAATTCGCCAAGTGCCACATAGTTTCCACGTCGACACAGCTCAAAGTGTGTCCCCGCGACGTCAGCTTTTTTTACCACCGTCATTCGCTTCTCAAGCAGGTTCCAGGATAGGAGAGCTGCGTAGCCCTTGTCGTTGACATCCGTGTAGAGAATCGTTTCCGGGTTTATCATCACGACTTCGGAGAAGAAAAAGGGATTGTGTTTTTTGCTCAGTTTAATCTGGTGGTGATTGTCGGTGGACTTCAAAAACTGAACGTGGATGACTTTTTCCTTAGGGTCAATCCATGTCAGGTAGTCATCGTCTAGGTGAAGGCGAGGGTAGCGCCCCATGCCTACTTTAAGGAAATTACTTCCGCCATAAGTGCCGACCATAATCTCATGGAGCTTGGTGAGGTCGAGATCCTGGTGCCAATTAGGCTCGATCTCAATCGCGAGCTTCTTTCTGGCGGGTGATGAGGTGACGTAGAAGTTGGTGCCAGGGGGGCGCTCAAAAATATCAGTCCCACGAAAGCTCGAGGCCAGAGTGAGCGCACCAGATCTTTTTTGGGTATAGGTGAAGCGACCATCGGCCGTGATGAAGCGAATGTTATCTAATGAGAGCTTTGTCGCAAACTTCGGCAGATCGATACGTGCCCAGGCACTCGGCGTGACAAGGAGGAGGAGGAGATAGAATTTAATAAATTCCATAGAGAGTCCATTGTCTTACGGGGTGATGAAACTGATAGGTGCGTGTCGCAGAGAAGATCGAGCTCCAGGAGATTAGCCGGGGGGCATGGATGTTGTCGGCACCGGTACGAGTTACGAGGGAGACGCGATCTCCGTCAGTCACAATCCCGTCTACGATAAAAGCCAAGGGGGTGCATTGGTTGAGGGCATACTTCTTAAAAAAGCCCGGCAGCAGATCTTCTGAGCAGCCGATACCCTGGATGATGCCTTGGGGTGAGTCGCGGAAGAAATTTTTAATGGCGGTTACCGTGTTAATGATTTTTGTTTTCTGTTTGGCATCTTTCTGAAGCACGTAATTTTGAGAGTACTTCTCGTTCATCAGATTCGTGGCAAAGTATTCGAAGGGCAGGCCAAACGAAAACTTGATGTCCTTGAGTTCTTTTTCATTGAAATAGATTTTATGGTCGCACTGGCCAATCCCGCAGTTGTTATCGCTGGTAACGATGAAACAGCCGTACTTGTATTCGAGGAGTTTCGGATTAAAGATTTGATCACTGATGATCTTACACTCAATATCTCTTCCGGCGCCTCTCGTTTTGACCAGAACCTCTTTGAGGGCATTGGTGATTGAATAGTCTTTCTTGGCGTAGCCCCCAAAAAACATGGGAAGACATTTTTCTTTATTCTCGACTCGGTCTTGGTAGCAAACAGCGGCTTTCCAGATGTCCTCGTTGTTGTACTTCTTGTTGAAGTCGTAGAAGATTCCGGCAGAAAGAGCTGAGCACTTGCCTTCGAACTCTGCCAGCTTTGGTTTCTCCACATGCTTGATGATGCGCGCGAAGCTTGTGAGAGCGTGCTGATCGGAGAAGCGCGGACAATCGTCGTAGTCGGCTAAGAGCGAGGAGAAATTGAGGGCTGTCGATAAGTGGTCGCAGCGCGGCCTTGGTGAGAGACCAGATTTGTCATAGCTTCCCCAGAAACAGGCTTCTTGGTTTTTTCTCAAGTACTGCACACATTCCCGCAGGACCAGGGGAGACCAGTTTTCTTTCCCTAATGCTTGGGCACAGATGTCTTTGATATAAATGTCCGGCTTGGAGCCCTCAACGATCTTGGCGAAGAAGTTGGTGGTGAAAAATTCCTCACAAAAGAGCTTCGGGCTATCGGCGTTGGTACAAAAGTTGCGAAGAAACTCCTGTTGGCTATCGGTCATCTTGGATTTCAAAATCTTTGCGATCGAAATTTTATTTTGGCTCAGCTTCTTTTGCCTGAAGTCCCCACTTTC
>JAJTIF010000048.1 GCA_021299675.1 Pseudomonadota bacterium
CTCATCGACGAAGCCCGTACACCACTACTCATCTCAGGTCCCTCTGAAGGCAACACGGATCTCTACGCCGTGGTTAATAAAATCATTCCTCAACTCACTCGCGAGAAGCACTACACGGTGGACGAGAAGAGCCGCTCGGCGGTCATGACTGATGAGGGGATTGTGAAGGTGCAAGACCTGCTCAAAATTAAAAACCTCTTCGACGTCACCAACATCGAAACCCTCCACCACGTCACACAGGCCCTCAAGGCACACACGCTCTTCAACCGTGACGTCGAGTATATGGTGAAAGACGGTAAAGTGATCATCATCGATGAGTTCACCGGTCGTATGAAAGAAGGCTCTCGCTGGTCGGATGGCTTGCACCAAGCCGTTGAAGCCAAAGAAGGCGTCGAGATCCGCTCTGAAAACCAGACGCTCGTGAGCATCACCTTCCAAAACTATTTCCGCCTTTACTCGAAACTCTCGGGCATGACCGGAACAGCGGACACGGAAGCTGAAGAATTTGGCAAAATCTACAGCCTCGAAGTGGTGGTGGTCCCCACCAACCTTCCTATGGTGCGCGAAGACATGCCCGATGTGGTGTATGCCTCGAAAGCAGCCAAGTACCAAGCGGTGTCACTCTTGATTGAAGAGTGCCACAAGAAGGGCCAGCCGGCACTCGTGGGAACCATCTCCGTTGAATCCTCAGAGATCATCTCTCAAGTGCTCACGAGCAAAGGGATCCCGCACGAAGTGCTGAACGCCAAGAACCATGCTCGGGAAGCCGAGATTGTCGCGAAAGCTGGCCACAAAGGAGCCGTGACCATCGCCACCAACATGGCCGGCCGTGGAACAGATATTAAACTAACTGCTGAAACAAAAGCCGTGGGCGGATTGTTTATCATCGGTACCGAAAGACACGAGTCCCGCCGTATCGATAACCAGCTGCGCGGTCGTTCGGGTCGCCAAGGAGATCCGGGGAAATCCAAGTTCTTCTTGTCTCTAGAAGATGATCTCATGCGTATTTTTGGTTCTGATCGTATCAAGGGCATCATGCTCAAACTGGGCATGAAAGATGATGAGCCGATTGAACACAACATGGTCTCCAATGCTATCGCGAAGGCTCAAAAGAAAGTCGAGACTCATAACTTTGATATCCGTAAACATCTCCTCGACTTTGACAATGTCATGAACGAGCAGCGTAAAGTGATCTACAAACTGCGCCGGGAGATCTTAAGTGACGAGGGCAATGAAGAGCTCTTCTCCGAGATGATCGAAGACACCTCTTATCAACTCGAGAGCCAGTACCAGCCAGACAAAAAAGCCACCGTGTACGAGTGGCCCTGGGATGAGATGACCAAAGGTTTTCAAAACATTCTGAACACCAACTACACACTGTCGCCGAAAGAATGTGCGGACAAGTACAACTCCGACATTCCTCGCTACTTTAAAGAGAAGGGACTTGAGATCCACAATGAGCGCATGAAGCAGTACGACCCGGAGCAAGTGAAACTGACTCTGCGAGAAGTGCTCCTTTCCACTTTCGATTCATTCTGGAAAGACCACCTCCTCTCCATGGACCATCTCAAAGAAGGGATCAATCTGCGCTCTTATGGCCAGAAGGACCCATTAGTTGAGTATAAGCGTGAAGCATTCTCGATCTACGAGAACATGAAATCGGCGATCAAGCGCTCGGCAGTGGAGAGACTGTCCCACATGAAACTCTACACCGCCGAAGAAGTGGAGACGATCAAGCGCCAACAGCAAGCCTACCTTGAACAACAGTTAGAGGCACACCGAAAGGCGCAGGAAGCGGTTCAAAAACAGCAAGAACCTGCTGCGCCTCGCCCACAACGTGGTACAGTTAAAGTAGGCCGCAATGACCCCTGCCCTTGTGGCTCGGGTAAAAAGTTTAAAAGCTGCCACGGAGCTTAAATGAGCGTTGAGAAAAAAGATCTCACTCGCATCGAAGACCTCGGAGAATTTCTTCATCAGTTAGATGAGCCGGATAGTTATCTGCCGGATCTTCCGGAAGAAGCAGCTCTCGACTCGCTCCCCGATCTGCCGGCTGAGGAGCCTACTGAGGAGTCAGGGGATCTGAGTTTTGGAACAGAGGAGCCCGCCGGGTTAGAGAATGAATTTACAAGTCAGCCGGAAAGCGAGCCCGCTTTTGAGGCAAGCTCCGATAACGATCCCTTTGCCTTCAGTGACTCTGCTGCTCAGATGGATGAGGTAGAAGAGACCAGTTTTTCAGGAGGCATCCAGGAGATGGTGGATGAAACCTTCTCAACTCCTGAGACGACGAACTTCGAAGAGAACACGTCCTTTCACGAAGACTCACCCCTCTCCTCTGAGCTTGCCAGCGAGATGGATAATTTCGAGCGTGCGCAGAAAACCGAAGAGCCCGAAGTCTATAAACCAAAAGAAGATTTTCAAGACACGAAGAGTTTTACCGAGCATGCCGTCCTCACCGACCTGGCCGCCGAGTGTAATCCTCCCTTCAGCGTGATTGCTAAAAACATCCGCTACCTAGAAGACAGTGAAGAGATCATTGTGCTCTTAAAAGAAATTGGTTTCCCGGAAGATATGCTTGGCCAGTTTAAGCGCCAGATCGAGCGCGGCACACTGCTTGTGCCTCGAATCTCCGAGTACGCGGCCATTTATCTCTGCCATAAACTGCGACACTTAAAAATTGATTTGACCCTGGGACTCTCAGATATCCTGCATCCACCCAGGCACACCAGTGAGTTGGATCGAGGCCTTGTCTCGAAGCGCTCCCTCACCCAAAACCAAGTCCACAAATTCGATTTTAAAACTGACACCGCTGATGCAAAGAACATTATTCTTTCGACGCTGACACAC